>JAZSPX010000258.1:0-1725 GCA_045537675.1 Candidatus Faeciplasma sp.
TTTGAATCCTTGTTAAGCTCTTGGATGTAAATATCTATGCTTTTTGTAATGTACTCATATTTGCCGTCTGCAGATATTTGCTTTCCGCCAACGTAAAAATAGTGTGCGTTAGAGCTTACTCTTCCTCCGAATTGTTCTTCAAGAGTTCGGCCCATCGTATGCCACAATTCATATTCTTCGGGTACAGCGATATTTTCAGGATTGATAATCACGGGAATATCAAAGAAGAATTCTTCTTCAGGGATAGGCTTAATATACTGCTTATATTCATCCTTAACTTCATATCCAATTATCATTCCATCGCCATCGTCACCAGCAAGAATTGCATCGTCTCCCTCAACATGCCCATATACCGGTTCAAAGAACGTGTCGCCTGTCTTGTTTCCAAATAAAACATCTTTGCTAAAATCAATACTAAATGTAGCTACTGTCACAAGCGTAGCCGCCAGCACCAGTACAACCACCGCCGCTATAATTATAACCTTTTTTGTTATTACAGGTCTTGCTTTCCTGTCGTTATTTTCTGTCATATTTAACACCTTTCCGACTAAAGCAGACGGCGTGGTTATTTCGCTGAAGGTATTTTTAAAATACTCTTTGTTTCTTTCATCTCTCATTGCCATGCCTCCTTTAATCTGTCTTTTAAAAGTTTTCTTGCTCGTTGAAGTCTTGTCCCGGTAGCAGTTTCGGAAATTTTCAAAACGTCTGCGGTTTCTTTAACGCTGTACCCCTCGAAATAATAAAGATATACGACCACGCGGTATTTTGCGGGAAGTTCTTTAACCGCATAATAAAGCTCGCTTTTTTCGGGGCTTGTAAACGTGGGCTCTTTGGGCAAATCCTCAATCGGCAGGGTGTTCTTCCTCCACGGTGAGCGCCAAAGGCTGTTGCACTCGTTAACCGCAACGCGAATAAGCCAGCGCTTTGCGTGGCAGTCGTCCTCGAACTTGGGCTTGCTTTGCCACAGCTTTAAAAACGTGGTCTGCGTCACGTCATCGGCGTCGTGAGGGTTTTTACAGCCGTTAAGTGCCACCCTGTAAACGCTGTCGATATAAAGTTTTGTCAGGCGTTCATATTCATTAATGTTCAAACTGTCTACCTACTTTCGAAAGGCCTTTCACTAAATAAACGTTTTGCAAGGCAAAAATATCACAAAAGTTTTTAAAAAATATAAGCGTACAGTTTTTGCCGTACGCTTATAAGTCATTATTTTTCTAAAGTTCCGTTTGAAAGGGCTTTTAAATATGCATTGATAAAGCCGTCAAGCTCGCCGTCCATAACAGCGTGGACGTTGCCGTTTTCAAAGCCTGTGCGGTGGTCTTTAACCAAGGTATAGGGCATGAAAACATAGGACCTGATCTGAGAGCCCCAGGCAATTTCTTTCTGCACACCCTTAATATCCTCGATTTTAGAAAGGTGCTCGCGCTCTTTGATTTCAACAAGCTTTGCAACCAACATCTTCATTGCATAGTCTTTATTCTGCACCTGCGATCTTTGGGTCTGGCAAGCGGTTACAATACCTGTGGGAATGTGAGTAATTCGAACAGCAGACGAGGTTTTGTTGATGTGCTGGCCGCCTGCACCCGATGCACGGTAGGTGTCGATCCTAAGGTCTTCCTGTCTGATTTCAACGCTCATGTCGGCTTCGATTTCGGGCATGACTTCTACTGCCGAGAAGGAGGTGTGACGGGAGCCCGAAGCATCGAACGGGGAAACACGCACAAG
>JAZSPX010000167.1:0-8126 GCA_045537675.1 Candidatus Faeciplasma sp.
ATCGTAGCCATGTCGTTCTGTGGGCCAAGGAGTTGAAAGGCAGAGTGTCTTCCTAAGACCGCTTGGCCTCCGACTTTGCCAAAGCCATTGAAAGCGCCGAGTACTCCCAGTTATTCAAAATCATAAAGATGATTGCAAATGCGGTGGCGTAAACCACGGTTACCGAGCCGCAAAGCCCGTCTACACCGTCGGTGAAGTTGACCGAGTTGACAACAAAATAAATTGCAACCGCCATTAAAATGTAATAGAACCATCCGAAGTTGACCTCACCGAAGAAGGGGAAGACAACCTTGGTATCGTTGCCCGAAATGAAGTAATAGCCAACCAGATATGCCACAACGACAAGCGCCTGGCAAATGCTTTTTGCCTTGATGTTAAAGCCCTGATTGCGCTTTTTAACGACCTTTATATAGTCGTCAATAAAGCCGACGACCGCAAACCCCAACGAACAGCCAACGCCCAGAACAAGCGGCAGCCACGAGTTTTCGGGGATTTCGACCGAGTTTGCATTTCGGTAAGCGTTCATAATCAAATATCCCACAGGGACGGCGACAACAGTTGAAATGATGAACATGAAGCCGCCCATTAAGGGTGTACCCTCTTTAGATTTGTGCCATGCAGGGCCGATATCTAAAATGTGCGAGCCTGCTTTAAGCTTTCTTAAATAAGGGATGAGGACAAGACCCAATGCTGCTGAAACTGCAAACGAAATAAGTCCTACCACAAGATTAATCCAGTAAGGCATGATATATTAAACCTCCAAGAGTTTTACTCAATCAATTCAAGAGCGTCACGCACGACCTCACGCTCGTCGAAGTGAATTTTTTCGTTACCCGCTAAAATCTGATAGTCCTCGTGGCCTTTTCCTGCCAAAACAATTATATCATCTTTTTTTGCGTTTGTAACCGCCCAATAAATGGCATCGCGGCGGTTTTCAATTCTTACATATTCGGTGTCGAAGCCGTCAAGCCCCGAAACAATATCGTCAATGATCGCACTCGGGTCTTCGTTTCTCGGGTTATCCGAGGTGATTATAAGCAAATCGGCGTGCTTGGCAGCAGCTTTAGCCATTAAGGGGCGCTTTTTAGCGTCGCGGTTGCCGCCGCAGCCAAAAAGACATACTATCCTGCCCAATGCACCCTCTTTAACGTTGTTTAAAATGTTCTCAACAGCGTCGGGTGTGTGGGCATAGTCAATTATAACGGTGAAGTCTTTACCCGTGGGGACGATCTCGCATCTGCCTCTTACGCCCGAGATTTCAGAAATAACGGGTACGGTTGCGTTGGGCTTAAAGCCAAGCATTTCAAGTCCTGCAAGAACAGCCACCGTGTTTGAAACGTTATACATTCCGGGCAGGGTTACGCTTACGCTGAACGTTTTTGCACCGTTTGAATACCAATAGCTTGTGCCCGAGGCATAAAGCCTAATGCCGTCGGCAGTAAAGTCTGCTTCGTCAACTGTGGCATAGGATTTTTTGGGACAGGTAATCTCGTTAAAATAGCGTTTGCCCCACTCGTCGTCGGTGTTGATAAGTGCCTGCTTACAGCGTGAGAACAAAAGCTTCTTTGCCTGATAGTAGTTTTCCATGCTGCCGTGAACGTCCAAATGGTCTTGTGTGAGGTTTGTAAACACAGCAAGCTCGAAGCTTACATCGCCCAGGCGCTTCTGTTCAAGCCCTTGGGAGGAAACCTCCATAACCACCCATTCACAGCCCTCGTTTGCCATTTCACGCAGAAGGGCGAAGAACTCGTTGGGCTCGGGCGTGGTGCGCTCGGTAGGAATAACTCTGTCGCCTATCTCGTTCTGGCAGGTGCCGATAAGCCCTGCTTTAATGCCCATTTTTGCAAGCATGTTTTTAAAAACTGTGGTAATTGTTGTTTTGCCGTTTGTGCCTGTTACGCCAACAAATTTAAGCTCGTTCTGCGGGTTGCCGTAATAATTCGCCCACAAAAGCGGCAAAACAGCACGGGTATCGTTAACAATAATCTGGTTGGGCAAGCCGCAGTCACGCTGGGTGACAAACACGCTCACGCCTTTTTTGGCAAGCTCGGGAATGAAGCTATGAGCGTCGAAGCTTTTTCCGACTAGGCAGACAAACAGCGAGCCCTCGCCCAACTCCTCCCTCGAATCGGAGGAGATTTTAGTTATTTCAACGTTTTCTAAAGAGGTTTCGCAAACGCCCTTCAAAATGTCATAAAGCTTCATAAAACTCCCCTTGCCTTTAATTTGTTTTCAGTCCGTCATCCTGTTTCATCGTTTACAATGAAGTAGGCTTCAATAATCGTGCCTCTTTCAACGTAAACGTCTTTATAATTCATAACGCCCGAGCATTGTGCGCCTGCTTTATAAGCCGCACCGCCCAAGGGCTTAAGGTTAAGCCCAAGCTTTGAAAGCTTTTTGTTAGCCTCGCTTAACGTCATATCCGTAAGGTCGGGTACGAGCACCATATCTGCTTCGGTGTCCTCCTCGGTATAAAGAATAACCGTGCAGCCCTTAGGCATTGCTTCGCCGTCCGAGGGTACCTGTCTTATAACCTTGTCGCCGTCGCCGATAACTTCTACCTTAAGCTCTAAGCCGACCAAGGTGTTGCGTGCCTTGTTTACGTCTGCGCCCTCAATGTCGGGAACGTTAACGTCGAGGTTTTCAAGCTCTTCTTCGCTGTACTGAGCGTAGTAGCCAAGGTAGGGCAAAACCTGCGTGAGCACTTCGGAAACAACGGGAGCGGCAACTGCCGAGCCGTAGTAGAGTCCGTTTGTAGGTTCGTCGATCATTACAAGCATGATGATTTCGGGGTCCTCTGCAGGGTAAAATGCGCAGTAAGAGGAAACGTAGGTATCACCGTCGGGGTTTTCGTCGATCTTCTGCGAGGTGCCCGACTTGCCGCCGATGTTATAGCCCTTGATATATACGTTAGAGCCGGAGTTTGTGGTAACAACGGTTTCAAGCGTGTCACGCATGATTGCAGACGTTTCTTCGGAAAGCACCTGACGCTTGATGGTGGGTGTAAATTCCTTAACGATGTTGCCGTCGGCATCGACAATTTTATTTACGATATAGGGTGTAACCAAGTTGCCGCCGTTAACAACTGCCGCATAAGCGGTGATCATCTGAATAGGGGTTATCTTATTTGTCTGGCCGAACGAGCTTGAAGCCAAAGAAACCTGTGTCATTCGGCTGTAAGGAACGTATAAGCTTGTAGCTTCGGCAGGAAGGTCGATGCCTGTTTTTTCAGTTAAACCGAAAGCCTCGAAATAGTCGCAGAACAGCTTTGCGCCAAGGTCTTTACCGATTGCCACGAACGCCGGGTTGCACGAGTTTGTCATAGCTTCAATAAAGTTCTGTGTGCCGTGGCCGCCTGTTTTGGTCCAGCAGTGGAAAAGCTGACCCTGAACATCGACATGACCGTTGCAATAGAACGAGTCGGTCAAAGATATAGCGTCTTCCTCGAGTGCAGCCGAGCCGGTAATTACCTTGAATACCGAGCCGGGGAAATAGAGCGAGGATATGGCTTTGTTTGTCCACTGCAAATTCCACGCAGCAGAGCGGGTTGAGGTGTATAGTTCTTCGTTGCCTGTTGCTTTAATGCCTGCCAGAAGCTCGGCAGTTGCTTCGTCTGAAACAACAGCAGGCGCATTCAGGTCATAGTCATGCTCGGTCGCCATTGCCAGGACCTTACCCGTGTCGCACTCCATAACGATTGCGCATCCTCGGTGAAGCGCCTTGTTGGAGGTTATGGCGTTTTCGAGTGCCTTTTCAACATAATACTGAATGGTCGAGTCGATGTTTGTATAAATCGAGTCGCCGTCCTGAGCCTCGTAGCTTTGCTTATATTTATACTGAATTTCGTTGCCGTGTGCATCAACTGCGGTGATGATCTTGCCGTCAACGCCTGTCAAATAGTCGTCGTAATAAGCCTCTAACCCATAAATGCCGTAGCCGTCGTAATGCAAATGGCCGATTACGTTTGCTGCAAGGTCGTCCTGCGGGTAATATCTTTTTGCGGTAGGGCTTGCGCCTACGCAGGTAATATCCTGCTCCGCCATTGCGTTCATAAGCTGGGTGGCAGTATTTTTATCTACGTCTTTTTTAATTACCTGATATTTATTGTTTTTATAAAGCTTCGAGGTGATGTCCTCGCGCTCGACGTTTAATAGGCTTGAAAGAGTGGAAACAATGAACTCTTCCTGCTCGGTGTCACGCTCTTTATATACTGTCGGGTCTACATAAACAGTATATACCGTTACGCTTTGGGCAAGTACCTGTCCGTTCACATCGTAAATCGAGCCGCGGTTAGCCGCAACCTTAAGCGATGTAAACTGCTGGTTGTTTGCAAGTGCCTGATATTTTTCGCTTTCGGCAACCGCAACGTTATACATCGTATAGGTAACATAGGCCGTTACCAAAAGCATTGCCAAAAGCACGAATATGTAAAGGCGTCTTTTCATTACACCTGTCGATTTATCGTAACCTGCCATTGCTTCTCCTTTCCCAAGTTTAAACACAATTTAATAAAAGAACAGAAAAAGCCCAGCTTGCTCCTTCACTTATTTGAAAAGGCAAAACGTGGCTTTCCCCTGACACATATATCTTATTTATTTACGCTCCGAGATATTCACACAAATCGGCAAACCAGCCCTGAATGACAACAAAAATATTCCTGTTTTTGGCTTCTACCACTTCAATGACTGTGTCGCCTTCAAGCTCGATGTACTCTATCTGTGCTTTATCAAGCTTTTGAAGGCCCAAAACGTTAATTGCATAATCCTCTACGTTCTTAACAGAGGTAGCCGATTCATATTCGGCAGCAAGTGTGATGTTTTCAGCTTCAAGTGCCTTAAGCTGGGCTTCGAGCGAGCTTATCTCGTTAAACAGGCGGTTCGATTCGACCTTGCCGTAAAGCACGGCGCACAGCACCGCCATGATGAATGCTGCTTTAAGGAAGAACTTAAACGAGCTTTCACGCACGACAGGCTTGGTGTTGGTTTTAACCTCTATCCTGGGCTTTTCTTGGGCTTCGGGCGCTTTTTTCTTAGGTTCATATACCGAAAGGTCATACGCTAAGTTGTCGTTCGGTGTTGCCAATTCAAGTCATTCCTTTCTTAATCCTTTATTTTTTCAATAATCCTAAGCTTTGCCGAGTGGCTGCGGTTGTTCGCTTCAAGCTCGGCTTCGCTTGGTTCAATGGGCTTTCTTGTTACAAGCTTCCCCCGAGGGGTGTTTCCGCAAACGCAAACGGGAAACTCGGGCGGGCAGGTACAGCCCTGACAAAAGCTTGCAAAGCGCTGTTTTACAAGCCTGTCCTCTAACGAGTGGAAGGTGATTATTGCAAGCCTTCCGCCGACGTTAAGTGCGTTGAATGCTTTATCTAAAGCCTCCGAAAGTCCCCCAAGCTCGTTGTTGACTTCAATTCTTATTGCCTGAAAAGTCTTTTTGCAGGGGTTTTTCTCCCGTCGAATCTTCTGCGGAACTGACATTTTAATAATCTCTGCCAGTTCCGAAGTTGACTCGATTGGATTGGATTCGCGCGTTTTTACAATATTGGAGGCGATATTTTTTGCAAATTTTTCTTCGCCATATTCAAAAAGAATACGGACAAGCTCGCCGTATGAGTAGTTATTCACCACGTCGCGGGCACTTAACCCCTCGCGGCTCATTCTCATATCAAGCGGAGCATCGGCGTGGTAGGAAAATCCTCTCTCTGCGTTGTCAAGCTGATATGACGACACACCAAGGTCGAGTAACATTCCGTCCAGACCGTCGATATTTAAATCTTCTAAAATCCTGTCGATTTCTGTATAGTTCGAGTGAACGACCACGGCGTTTAAGCCTGCAAGCCTTTCGGTTGCGACCTTAACAGCGTCGGGGTCACGGTCAATTGCAATAAGTCTGCCTGTTGTAAGCCTTTTTGCTATCTCTCGTGAGTGGCCGGCACCGCCTGCCGTACCGTCTGCATAAATACCGTCGGGTCTGATAGCAAGGCCTTCCAAGCATTCGTTCAATAAAACAGAGTAATGTTTGAATTCCACGGTTTATTCAAGGCTTGAAAGAGCAGCATAAATGTCATCGGGGTTGATGGACTGAGTAAAGGCTTCATAGGTTGCCTTGTCCCAAATCTCGGCGGTCTCGATCGCACCCACAACATATACGTCTTTCATAAGGCCTGCATATTCACGCAATGCCTGAGGCACTAATATTCTGCCAAGCTTGTCAGCCTCGACAGCTAAGGCACCTTTAATGTATATCTGTTTTAAAATTTCTTTCTCTCTGCCCTCTTTCATGGCATAAATGCGCTCTAAAAGGCTGTTCCATGAATCTTCAGAGTATGCAACAAGGCGGTGGTCAGCGCCGCGTGTAAGCATGAACCTGTCACCGATTATGTCACGAAACTTTTGGGGAAAGCTCATTCTTCCCTTGGCGTCTATTGTATAGGGCATTTCGCCGCTCATCATTGCCGAAATCTGCATCAGGTTCACCTCGCTTTCAACTTTTCAACAGAGTTTTTAACACTTTTTCACACTGTTTTCCACCTTTTGCGTAAATTATACCACTCACCCATATAAAAATCAATATATTTTCCCCAAAGTCAATTTAAATAAAACAGAGAATTTCGCCCTGTTCTTTTGTACATTCTGCCAAATTCCCGGTTTCGGGCAAAATTAAAAGCCTTGGCTTAAAACTAAGCCAAAGCTTTTTAAAACGCTTTATTTATCAGTCTTTTGCAGACTTTTCGTTATCATCGTCTTCATCATCGTCGTTTTCGCTTATTTCGTTAACGGTGATGTGAATGCGTTCAATCTTTTGTTCATCGGCATCAATAACCTTAAATGTAAATCTGCCGCAGTCAACTGTCTCGCCAATTTCGGGAATATGGTCTAAGTTTTCCATTACAAGGCCGCCGATCGACGTGCAGTCGGTTTCGATTTCTTCATCTTCAAGCTCGATATTTTCCAAGAAGTCACGAATGCTCAGGTCAGCCGAAACTTCATATTCATTCTCAACCTCAAGCTTGATAAACGAGGTGTCCTCCTCGTCGGTCTCGTCATAAATTTCACCGACAAGCTCCTCGATAATATCTTCCATGGTTACAATGCCCTGTGTACCGCCATACTGGTCAACAACAATTGCCATGTGGTTTTTTGTCTTCTGCATCTCTCTCATTATTTCAGAGATTGCGGTAAGGCCGAATATGTACAAAGGCTTTTGCAGGATTTCGTTAATATCACGTCTTCCTTCGAGGTACATATCGAAAAAGTTCTTCTGATGGATTATGCCGACAATGTTGTCAATTGTCTTCTCGTAAACAGGCAAGCGAGAGAAATGAGTCGATAAAAATACGTCTTTAATTTCTTCAATGCTGTCTTCAATGTCAATAGCGGCAACATTAACTCGGGGAATTAAGATCTCGCTGATTGAAATATCATGGAATTCCAAAGCACTTTTAACAAGGTCGCTCTCCTCCTCATTTAAAACGCCCTCGTCCTCAATCTCGTCAATAATGTACATAAGCTCTTCTTCTGTGAGGGTGGGCTGCTTATCCTCTCCTCCGCAAAGGTGAACAACAAAGTTCTTGAGCTTTAAAAGTACCCAGACGATTGGTGTGAACAAAACAATAAGGGCATTCAAGGGGTAGGCAATGAAAAGCGAAAAAGCTTCGGGGAATTCGTTTGCCAGGTTTTTGGGAATGATCTCACCGAAAATGATTACAATGACTGTAATAATTGCAGTTCCTGCTGCGACATATTCGATGCCGAAGCGCTGGGTTACAAGAATTGTGGTGAGTGCAGACGCTGTGAGGTTAACAATGTTGTTACCTATTAAAATGGTTGTCAGCGTCTTGTCGAAATTGTCGGAAATTTTAATAGCCATAATTGCGCGCTTGTTGCCGTCATCGGCAATAGAGCGAAGTCTCGCTTTGTTAACGGAGTTGTACGCAGTCTCCGAAGCCGAGAAAATCGCAGAGAAAAGCAATAACACGACTATTATGAACACGTCCATTAAAGTACATCAAACCTTTCTGCGCATAAATATGCACGATGTGATTATAGCACAACACGTTTTAAAAATCAAGCGGTATTATCAATTATCGCAAAAAGCTGTGCAAGTGCGGGGGCGAAGCCCCACATCAG
>JAZSPX010000103.1:0-7041 GCA_045537675.1 Candidatus Faeciplasma sp.
TCTTTGAAGGTCCAGAAACCGGTGTTTACGATTTCTGCTTCGTCATAGTTGTGGAAGGGATCGTACCAAGCGAACCACTCAACGCTTGTACCAGATGCAATTACTGCTTCAGCGTCAGGAAGTCTGATACCTGCTGCAGCGAGGATTGCTTCAGAGTCTTCGGTCGAAAGGGTAATTTCAACGATCTTACGCTTTTCTTTGCCACAGCCGACAAGAGTAAAGATCATTAAAAGAACCAATGCGATTGCTAAAAATCTTTTCATAATGTCCTCCTAGGATTATTTGTTTATATTAAGCCCCTTGTGGGCAAAATATACGGTTAAATTACTTCTTTCGAAGCTTGGGAATGATGATTGCAACCGCAACCAGAATAACGACAGCAACCGCTGCAACGGCGATTATTACGCCGGCATTGGAACCTGCAGGCTCGGTGAATACAACCTCCTCGCCTATGCGGGTGAACTGCCAATAGTTAAAGTCGAAGGCATTTTCTTCATCAGCATGGAAAACGATGTAGAGGTCGTGAACGCCTGTGACCTTCTTAACCTCGACCGCGGGAGACTGCCAGTCGGAACCTTTTTTGAACTTAACAGTACCCAAAAGGTCACCGAACATGCCGTCTATTCTAATGTCGATTTTGCCGTCTGCTCTTGCTTTAATGCTTGCGATGAAAGCACCTGCGCCTTCGTCGCCGAAGTCAACGTTTTCGAGCTTGATGTAGTCGCCCATGTCGATGTTTGTGACGTAAACACCGTCTTTGTCGTTCTTTGCGGTCTTTATGCCCTCGCTCCAGCAGATGGTTTCTGCTTCCGTTTTCTTAAACGGGTCGAGGGTGTCAACAGCTTTAACGCCAAGTGACTGAATCATCAACGGGATAGAGCCGTCCTCGCCGTATGTGAATTCTTCAACGCCGACAGCTCGTCTGTTCCAGCCGCAGCCCTCAAGGTCGCCGCCGTGGTAGAAGAAATAGCTCTTGCCCTTATAGTCGATTATGCCGGGGTGAATGGTGGTCGAATTCTTGTTGCGCATGATGATGCCGCCATAGGTCCAGGGGCCTGTGGGCGTGGGTGCGGTTGAATAGCAGATGTTTTCGGGTACGCCGCAGCCTGCATATACAAGGTAGTAGAGGTCCCCTCTTTTATAAACCCAGGGGCCTTCTTCATAGTTGGTTTTGTGGTCGGCGTCTCCGCCGGGGCGTTCACCGAAGCCTTCGGTGGTAAGCTCGATTTCTTCGATAGGGGTCTTTAAGGAAATCATGTCCTTATTAAGCTCGGCATGATATACCTTGGGGTTGCCCCAATAGAGGTGAGCTGTTCCGTCGTCATCGATGAAAACGGTGGGGTCGATATATAACCAGTGGGGGCCGCAAAGAGGCTCGCCCAAAGCATCCTTAAAAGGACCTGTGGGGTTGTCCGATACAGCGACGCCGATTGCACGTCCTCCGCCGTTATTTGCGGTAACGGTGGTGTAAAGATAGAACTTGCCGTCACGCTCGATACACTGGGCTGCCCAGGCCGAACCGGGTTCTGCCCATTCGAAGTCTTCGCTGTACATCATAACACCGTGGTCAGTCCAGTTTACCATATCTGTCGAAGAATAGCAATACCATGCGGTCATATTATAGAAACCGTTGTCAATAATCGAATCCTCGCCGACATAGACATAAACGGTGTCGTTATAAACCATCGGCGCGGGGTCTGCGGTGAAAATTGTCTGAACAAAGGGGTTGTCGGCGCTTACGGGAACGTATAAGGACAATGAAAGCACCAGAACAAGCAAAAGCGACGTGAGTTTTTTCATTATGTATTCTCCTTTGTCTTGGGAGGGGTAAGCCGCTGTGCCGAGGGGCGTGGGCGCACCGAAGGTGCGGCGAGTGCCTGAAGGCGTAGCGGCGTTGTTGCGGGATTAGTTGGCTGCTGCCTTCTTTTTCTTCTTTGCAACGCAGGAAATGATTATTACCAAAGCCACAACCAAAACAACAACTGCTGCAACGGCTGCTGCAATAATAACGGCAAACACAGGAATGCTTGCTTCAGCCTTGGGCTGCTTAAGGAAGGGGTTGACTGCAGTTTCGACAACAGGGGCAACATAGTTCGGGTCGGGTTCAAGGTCGAACACGAAGGTGGACAAACTTCCTTCGGGAAGGAAGAATTCGCTGTCATACTCGCCCATATCAACCAAATATTCGTGTCTGAAGCGGCTATCACTCTCGAACGACTGAATTACCTGAGAATCAAGGATCTCCTTGCCGCCAAGGTCAACTGTGAAATCGAGGCCCTTGCCGTTTTTCTTTTCGTTAAGGGCAATGATTACAAGCTTAGACGAGTCGGGTGCCTTAAAGCCGACAAGCTTTGCGTTGCCTTCATACTGAAGGTCGACACGCTTATAGCCCTGCTTAACATATTTGGAGAAGTGGGTCATTATGTAGTGGTTGCCGATTTTGGAAATGTAATCGTTCGGGCCGGCACCGCCGATTTCGATGAGGCAGTTTCCTGTGTCGGCAATCCACACGCCGTTCCAGTAAAGATATGCCGAAAGATTTTCATATCTGAATTCGTCGATCATAACTCTTGCATGGTCGAAGTAGTCGTTATAATACCATTCGGTCTGCCACATGGTATAATCCTTTGCAAGATTGCTGAGCTTTTCGAAGTTGTTCTTCGACAAATCAGTGCCGTAAAGGTGGTGGCCGATGATTGAAACGCTTTCGGGGCAATTTTCAATGATCGGGTCGATGTAGGAATGAATGAGGTCTTCATAGCCGCCCATGCATTCAGCACCTAAAATTTCGGGTGCCCATTCGCCGAAAGCTTCCTGGAATGCTTCGTATACAGCGATGTGAGCCTTCCAATATGCGGCGTAATCTTCAGTTTCATCGGGGCCAAGGAAGAAGCCTGCTTCTTCACGAGCTCTTCCCTGCTCGTCAACGTGACGTTCCTGAAGTTCGGTTTCGTTAGAGATTGCGAAATAGTGAACGGGAATACCTGCGTCGAAGAAGAGCTGAATAGCCTCTACGCAGTGCTCTGCCAAAGCTTCATACATATATTCGCCGTTTTCATCTTTAGCAAGTGTATGATAGGAGTAGCCCTTTGCAGAAAGCTCGGTAAAGTCAACCCATTCAAGGTCTCTGTCATACTGTCCCCAGCTTGTTACCAAAACGATAGGGTCGATACCACGCTCGACAGCTTCATCATACATTCTTTTATATGCGGGATAGCCGTTAAGAGCGGTGAGATATTCGCCTTCCTCTGCGGTGGTATCGCCTGTGTTGTATAAATCGCGGAAGCGAAGGATGTTGAACTCGGCATCGTTGAATATCCAGTCATATCCCTGTTCGGCATTTGCGTTTGTGTAAAGCCAGTCGGAATACCATGTATATGAAGCACCGAAGCCGTCAATGGTCTGATATGTTGTATTTAAATCAACGGTGACAATCAAATCGTCGGCAAAAACGGTAACGCTTAAGCTTATTACCATTATAAGTGCCAACAAAACCGAAAGTATTCTTTTCATAGTGTTCCTCCAAGAAATTATATTCCATTCATTATAATAACTCAAAAAATCGTTTTGGTCAACTGACTATTAATAATCTGTTATTGATGTATTCTCATATTTTTGCCGAAAATTCGAAAAACTGCTATTGATATAACAAAATAAATAATGTATAATGGTCACACAATTTTAAGAAAGAAGTTTTTTGATGAGCTTTTTTGTAACACTTTCGGCAGTTGCCGTTATGCTTCTATATGCCGTGCCGGGCTGGGTGCTGGTCAAAACAAAATCTGTTTCACATTCGCAGATACCTGCTTTTTCAAAGCTTTTAGTATATGTATGCCAGCCCTGCTTAACGATATACTCGTTCAGGCAGGCCGAGTTCAGCCTTGAATCGGCAAAGAATTTAGGCATATGCTTTGCAATTACCATGCTTTTGCAGCTTGGTTTATTGCTTGTTTATTTTGTGCTGTTCAAAAGAAACCGACAGGATATTGTTTGGCGTGTTGTCAACCTTGCGGCGGTAATGTCGAACTGCGGCTTTTTGGGTGTGCCTTTGTTAGAGGCACTTTTGCCCGACCACCCCGAGGCATTGGCTTATTCAAGCGTTTTCAGCATTTCGATGAACCTTGTAGGCTGGTCGGTGGGAATGTATATCCTCTCGCTTGACAAAAGCTATATCCGCCCGAAAAAGATGCTTATTAACCCTGCAACAATCGGCTTAGCCATTGCCCTGCCGCTTTATGTTTTCGGCGTGAGCTTGCCATCGCAGATAGACACGATGCTGACCCTTCTGGGAAGAATGTCTACCCCGCTTTGCATGCTTGTAATGGGTATGCGCCTGGCGACTGTGCCGATTAAAAACATCTTTTCGGACCGTAGGCAATATTTTGCGGTTTCGCTTAACCAGCTTGTCTACCCTCTTTTAGCCTTTGGGCTGCTTTACTTTATGCCGATTGACGAAACTCTTAAGCAGACGGTTGTAATTCTGTGTGCCTGCCCTGTGGCAAGCATGGTGCAGAATTATGCCGAGATTTTAGGCAAAGGCTCAGACAAGGCCGCAAACATGGTGCTTCTGGGCACAATGCTAAGCATTGTCACCGTGCCGCTGATTTGTATGATATTATAGATAAAAATGCTCCGAATATCGGGGCATTTTTGTTTAGACAAATTTAATAAATTGTATTGACTTTCATTATTAAAAGTGCTACACTCGGGCTTGTTGATTTAAATACATAATAAAGAAGGCTTATATATTATGCAAGCATTACTCAGTTTATCTGTTGCGCTTTTGGCAGGACTTCTGCTTTCAAGAGCTGCAAAGGCTTTACAGTTGCCTGCCGTTACCGCTTATCTGGTTGCAGGCATACTTATCGGCCCTTACCTTTTAGGCTCATTCGGGGTTAACGGCTTAGGCTTTGTCAGCATGGAGGACGTTGACTCTTACTCGCTTATTTGTGACGTGGCACTCGGCTTCATTGCGTTTTCAATCGGTAACGAGTTCAGACTCTCGACCCTTAAGAAAAACGGCAAGCAGGCAACCGTAATCGGCATATTCCAGGCGGTTATTACAACTATTCTGGTTGATGCTGTGCTTATCGGGCTTCATTTCATCATGCCCGACAAGCTTTCCCTTCCTGCTGCGATCGTATTGGGCGCTGTCGCTTCGGCAACGGCACCTGCTGCAACCCTGATGGTTGTAAGACAGTATAAGGCGAAGGGACCCCTGACCGATATTCTTTTGCCGATCGTTGCTTTGGACGACGCTGTGGGACTTGTTTTGTTTGCAGTATCATTCGGAATTGCAAAGGCACTTATTTCGGGCAGCGTAGACTTGATTTCCGTAATTGTCGAGCCTATTTTGGAAGTTGTTTTGTCTGTTGCTTTAGGTTTTATTATGGGCCAGATTTTCACCTTCTCGGAAAGATTCTTCCATTCGCGTTCAAAAAGACTTTCGATGTCGGTGGCATTTGTGTTCTTAACCGTTGCGCTTTCGATGCTTCAGTTCGAGGTATTCGGCGTGCACATCGCTTTCTCCTCGCTTTTGGTATGTATGATGCTGGGAACTGTTTTCTGCAACGAATGTGACTTCTCGGAAGAGCTTATGGACAGACTTGACCGCTGGACAGCACCTTTGTTTATTCTGTTCTTTGTTTTAAGCGGTGCCGAGCTTGAGCTTTCGGTATTCACCGACTGGGCGATTGTCGTTATCGGCGTGGTTTACATTCTTGCACGCTCGGCAGGCAAATACTTCGGTGCATTCTCGAGCGCTAAGGCTGTTAAATGCGACGACCACATTGTTAAATATTTGGGCATTACCCTTTTGCCGCAGGCAGGCGTTGCTTTGGGCATGGCAATTAAGGCAGCAGGTTTGGGACCCGAGGGTGAGATTGTTTCGAACATTACGCTGTTTGCTGTATTAATATATGAAATCGTCGGCCCATCGCTTACAAGAATTTCGCTTTTGAAGGCAGGAGAAATTCAGCCCGAGGAAAGAGTGAGCTCGAGAGGCGTTATTCACAAGGATTCGGGACACCATCACAAGAAATAAAGCATTTAATCCCCATCTTAAAAGGTGGGGATTTTTGTTTTTGAGGTGAGGGGCGACGTCGCCGGAGCGTGCCCGCACTTAACGGGCGGGCCGGGCGAAGGCGGTGGAGCCCCGGAGTTTTGGCGGTTGACCTTTTTGTTGAAATGTGATAATATGAAGGTTAATAATGTTTAGATTAAGAAAGGTGTAAGAACGACAATGTTATTTGGAAAACACATTAACAGATACTATCTTAAGCATGCGTTTATTTTGCTTTTGGGTGTTGCTGTTTTAATTGCGATCGACTACGTTCAGCTTATTGTACCAAGGCTTTACCAGATGGTTATTAACGGCATTAACGACGGCTTTGTTGTTGACGCTGACGGCGCAACCTATCAGTTTAACATGGACTTTTTGCTTGACCACATCTGTCTGCCGCTTATTTTCATTATTTTGTGCATGGTTGTGGGAAGATTTTTATGGAGAATATGCTTCTTTGGAACAGCAATTAAGGTTGAAACCGACCTTAGAGGCAGAATGTTTGACCACTGCAAGGACCTCTCTCAGCAGTTCTATCAGGAAAACAAGGTCGGCAACTTAATGTCTTTGTTTACAAACGACCTTGAAACCGTTCAGGACTGTTTCGGTTCGGGCATTTTAACCTTCTGCGACGCTTTGTTCTTGGGCATTTTGGCAATGAGCAAAATGGCAGGCATGAACATTGTTTTAACCGTTTTCTCAATGATACCCATGGCGCTTATGTTAACAGCAGGCTTGGTTGTCGGAAAATATATGACCCTTAAGTGGGCAGCACGACAGGAAGCTTTTTCAAGTCTTTCGGACCACTCTCAGGAAAGCTTTGCAGGTATTGCAGTAATCAAAGCTTTTGTTAAAGAGGGCTTGGAGCTTATGTCATTCAAGAAGCTTAACAAGCTTAACGAGGATACTAACGTTGCTTACACCAAGCTTTCGGTTGCGCTTAACATTACCGTTACCCTTTTAATTCAGTCTGTAATCTG
>JAZSPX010000045.1:0-7885 GCA_045537675.1 Candidatus Faeciplasma sp.
TCATGCGGGAAAGCTCGCCGAACTGGGTGGAGCAAGCCAAGATCCAGTTGAGCTGTGCGTGGCTGGGGTTATGGCTTTGAATGAAAGCGATCGACTTATTGGGGTCGATTCCGCAAGCCAACAAAAGAGCATAGGACTCGATTGTCTGCTGTCTGAACTTAACGGGGTCGCGCTTAACGGTAAGTGCGTGCATATCAACGATGGAGTAGATGCAGTCATACTCCTCCTGCAAGGGGCCCCAGTTGCGAACAGCACCAATATAATTGCCCAAGGTAAACGTACCTGTGGGCTGGATACCCGAGAATATTACTTTTTTCTTCTGAACTGTTTCAGACATATATAAAACCTCCGATATAAAAAAGGATTAAAAACTATTAAATTAGTATAGCACAACTGTTTGAAGATGTCAATTTTTACGGGGATTTTGGGTGATTTTTGATAGGGGGCGACGTCGCGCGGTGGAGCCGAGCCGCCGCCCGACGTGACGGGAGGGCGGCAAGCGAGGAGCAGCGCGCGGTGGAGCCCGAGTAAGCGATGTTGGAATAGAACGCGGACAAAGCAAATAGAATGGTACAAGACCCCTTGGAAGGAATGGTGTGATTGAAAAAGCAGGGCTTGCTTGTAAGTTCATTTGTTTTGATGCTTTCAGTTGTGGTTTCGCGAATTGCGGGACTTATTTTTAAAATACCGCTGACTAACGTTTTGGGCGGCACGGGAATGGGATATTTTCAGAGCGCGTATACGGTATTTACGCCGATATATTCGATTTGTGCTGTCAGTCTGCCGCCGGCGATTTCGGCGCTTGTGGCAGAAAATTCGGCCTTTAACAGATATAGAAACATAAGAAATATTAAAAAAACTGCACTTATAGTCTTTAGTGTAATATCACTTATTTTAATGCTTGTGCCGATGGTTTTCTCGCAGTTTATTGCAGAGCGTATCATAGGCAACGAGAAAGCTGCGTATGCGATTGCAGCTATATCGCCGTGTATTTTCTTGGGTACGGTTACGGCGATTTACAGGGGCTATTTTGAAGGTCTGAAGAACATGACACCTACAGCGGTTTCACAGATGGTTGAAGCGGTTGTGAGGGTTATGTGCGGGCTTGGGTTTTCATTTTTAGCGGTTAATAGGCTTGGCGGTATAAACGATTATACCCTGCCGTTTATTGCAGCGGCGGCTGTTCTGGGCGTAACGTGTGCCGACCTTGCAGGGCTTATATACATAGTTTTGCGCTATAAATTCGGCGGAGACGGGATTAGCCGACTGATGTTGGATAGCGACCCTTGTAAAGAGCGCAAGCGCACAGCCCTAAAACAGCTTGTTGTTTTGATGATACCGATGGCGTTGGCATCGCTTGTTTCAAGTCTGATGAACGCTGTTGACCTTTCGACGATTATGCTTTGCATTAAATCCTCGCTTAGAAAAACGCCCGAACTTTATACCGAAAAATATGCAGACATTATTGCAAGCGGAGTGAGCCTTGACGAATTGCCGAACTTTTTATACGGTTCGTTTACGGGGCTTGCGTTGACGGTGTTTTCTTTAGCGCCTTCATTATGTTCGGTGTTCGGAAAAAGCTCGTTGCCGATTATTTCGGAGGCATATGCCAAAAAAGATTTAGCGACTGTTCAAAAAGAAACAAGACGTGTTTTTGCCATTATATCGCTTATATCTGTGCCTGCAGGGTTTGGTCTTTGTGTAATGGCAAAAGAAGTGTTAGAGGTGCTGTTTTCTTCGAGGGTGAACGAGATTGCAGTAAGCGCATTCCCTCTTGCAATAATAAGCTTGGGCACACCGCTTTTGGCGATCGGCGGAGCTGTGTTTTCGATGCTTCAAGCGGTTGGAAAGCAGGACGTACCTGTTAAAATTACGCTTATAGCCTCGGTAATCAAGCTTGGGCTGAACACGGTGCTTGTGCCTGTCCCCTCGTTGGGAATTGCAGGCGCGGCTATATCGACGCTTGTAAGCTATGCACTTATTTGCATAATGTCTGTGCATGTTCTGTTCAAAGAGATTAAGATGAGCATTAGAGCGCTCGGCGCCTCCCTTTTGCCGATGGTTGGAGGCATCATGTCATCGGTAACAGCTTTTATAAGTATGAAGATATTAAAAGAATCTGTATATTTTATGAATAAAGGCCTTGAAACAACGGTTATATCTATTGCAAATGCTGTTATAATCTACATCCTTTTGCTTATTTTGTTGGATAAATCCACTAAAAATTGCCTTGTAAAGGAAATTTTCAAATAAACACTTGCATTTTGCCAAGAAAAAGTATAAAATATAGATTGTATTAGCCTGCTTAGATGATTGAGGCTCATTTTGCGGCTATTAAGTTGGATTCATGCAATATAAAAATAGGAGGAAAAAAACATGACAAAGGTTGAATTAGTAAACAGCATCGCTAACAAGATGGACTGCTCGAAGAAGGATGCTGAAAAGGCTCTTAACGCAGTAATCGGCTCCATTTCCGATGCTCTTGTAAACGGCGAAAAGGTTACTCTCATTGGCTTCGGTACTTTCGAAGTTAGAGAACGTGCTGCTAAGGAAGGTATCATTCCCAGAACCGGCGAAAAGATCACCATTGCTGCTAAGAAGGTTCCCGCTTTCAAGGCTGGCAAGGCTCTTAAGGACAGCGTAGCTAAGTAATCTAATTAAACCGGTTGACGAGCGTCAGCCGGTTTTTGCTTTATATTGCATTTTTTTGGAGGTTAAAAACAAGATGAGACTTGATAAATATTTGAAGGTCACACGACTTATTAAAAGACGAACTGTTGCAAACGAGGCTTGTGACACAGGCAGAATTTTTGTTAACGACAAGCAGGCAAGAGCCTCTTATGAAGTGAAGGTTGGCGACATTATTGAAATCAGAATGGGTGCTAACCCGCTTAAAGCAAGAGTTCTTTCTATTTCGGAATATGCGACAAAAGACTCGGCACACGAGCATTATGAGATCATAAATTAATCCCCTGCTTTTTTATGATGGAGGTATGGACGTATGGAACAGGAACAGAACAAAAAATCAGTTTTGCACAATATCATCGCGATATTTATGATAATCATATGCGTTGCTGTGATCGTGCTGTCTGTTTTGCAGATTTTTGGCATTTGGGATAAAGCAATTAATGTGTTGGTGCCGTTGCTTGGATTGAATCAGCTTGGAATGGCTTATGCGCAATGGAAACCAAACCGCAAAATTGCATATTTCAACCTAGGTGCGGCAGCGTTTATTCTTATATGTTCTATTGTTGTTTTCTTTGTAAAGTAAGCAACAAATATTTAAATTAAAAAAACAAGCGGCAGACAGGATATGCATTATCCCGTCTGCCGTATTTTATTATTGGAAAGTATACCCTTCAGCTAATGCACGGTCGATAAAATCGCCGAGAATGGTGGCGTTAGTTTCGGAAACCGAGTGCAAAAGATAAATAGCACCTGGGTGCAAACGCTCGACAAGCTTTTCTAAAGAAGCTGCGGGGTCGGGCTGATTGTCGGTATCCCAGTCGGCATAAGCAAAGCTCCAAAGAACGGACTTATAGCCGAAATCGGCGGTTACAGCAAGGCTTAGCTCGCTGTATTCACCCTTGGGAGGGCGGAACGACGTCATACATACGCCGTAGTTTTCAAGGACGTAGTTGTGCAGGGTCATTATCTCTGACTCCATCTCCTCGATAGAGATTTCGGGCATAGAATAATGGCTCCACGAATGGCTGCCGATGGTATGGCCCTCGTCAATCATGCGCTGAATGAGCTCGGGCTCTCGGCGGGCGTAATCGCCTGTTAAGAAGAAGGTCGCCTTCACGCCTTTATCTTTTAAGGTATCTAAAATCATGCCTGTAAAGCCGTTTTCATATCCTTGGTCGAAGGTGAGAGTTATTACCTTATCCTCGGTTATATCAATTGCTTTAGCGTTATATAAAGAGTAGCTTTCGTTAAAACGGACTGCACTTTTAGGTCGGTTAAGGTCATCGAAGCGAGTACCCTGACCCCAACCGTCGCTCTCGTTACTTAAAGTCGAATAATCCCAGTTACCTTTGGTGACAAGCTCCTCGACAGCGTCATCGACATCGCTGACGGATTCGGGAAGCTCGCTGACTTCGGGAGTTGAGGTCACTACTTCCTCAGATGATGACTGAGGCGGAACACTGGGCGGTGGAGTTGTCGGTTCGGTTGTGGTGGTTACCGGACTTGTTACGGGCGGTGTTGCAGGTTGGCCGTTTTCGTAATATCCGTTTTCTATTGACGTGCAGGCTGTTAACGCCGTTGCCGCCAGGGTCAGCGCCGCAAATGCACACATGAAACGGTTAAAATGCTGATTATTAATTGTATTCCTCCCCTTTCGTGTCGAATAGATCTTACATCTATTTATATACACAAAAACTGTCGGGTAACCGTTTCGCAAAATAAGTGTGAAAAGGTTACGGAAGTATTGTGTGCGTGTCGAACAAGAATATTAATTGAAGATTTTTCTTGAATTTTGTTTACAATTTTATTTTACTACGCAAAAAAGAAAAAATCAATTACACAGTTGTTACAATTAACATAAAAAGCAGTTACCCAAAACGGATAACTGCTTTTAAGCTTATTAGTTATTTAAGTAATACTTGACCATTTCCTGCAAAAGCTCATCACGGTCGATGTGGCGGATAAGACTTCTTGCGTTGTTGTAGGTGGTGATGTAGGTCGGATCCTCTGACAAAATGTATCCGACGATCTGATTAACGGGGTTGTAGCCCTTTTCTAAAAGCGCTTCATAAACAACTGTCAAAGTATTCTTAATTTCGTCCTTGCGGTCGGGCTTGACAGAAAAGGTCATTGTCTGGTCATTCACGAGGTCTTCACTCCTTAATCAAACGTTACAATTTATTATACCCTTAATTCTTAGAAATTACAAGTACCCAAGTTTAATTTTATACAAAACTAATAATTTGATTTGTGGATTATTTACAAGTTATCTAACCTCGGCACCCATGGCAACCAAAGCCTTGGTTACACGCTTGATAGCGCCGTCTGCCTGTTCATCGGTCAGTGTGCCGTCGTGAGAGCGCATGATGATGGAGAACGAAACGCTCTTTTTGCCGGCTTCGATCTGTGAGCCCTTGTAAACGTCGAAGAGTTTCACATTTTCAAGGGTTGCGCCTACTGCCTTTTTAATAACCTTTTCAAGGCTTGCAACGGGAATCTCATCATCGCAGATGAAGGAGATGTCACGGGTGGAGGCAGGATATTTGGGCAAGGGCTTGTAAAGCTTTTCGGGAACGTTGATGTCCAAAATTTCGGTGACGTTGAGCTTTGCAACATATGCACGGGTGCCGATGTCGTAATTCTCTAACACGTCGGGGTGAAGTTCACCGAAGATGGCAATGGGCTTATCGTCAACCTTGGCAACTGCAACACGGCCGGGGTGGAATGCAGAAACTTCATCGAAGCTGTTGCCCTTGGTTGCAGCTTCAACGTCATATTCTGAAATGCCCAAGGTCTTGAAGATTTCTTCCATTGCGCCCTTGATTGAGAAGAAGTCGCAGCCGTTACCGTACATTCCCAAAACAAGACGGGTAGGCTCGATAGGAAGCTTGCCTTCTTCGGTGGGGATATATTCAGTTGCAAGCTCGAACAAGCCGCAAGCGGGGTTGCGAAGGTTATAGTTACGAGCCAAAACGTCGCACATTGAGGGGATGACGGTGGTTCTCATCGAGGACGTATCCTCGCCCAAGGGGTTGGTGATGGTGACGTAGTTTCTTAAAGCGCTGTCTGCAGGCAGGCAGATTTTATCGTAGCACTTGGGAGAAACGAAGGAGAAGGTTGCTATCTGGTTAAGTCCCAAAGCAACGCAAGCGTTTTCGAGCGAGCGGTTAAGCTTCTGTTCGGGAGTGCGCTTTGCGTTTGCAACGCCTGTTAAGTTTGTGCCGACGATGTTGTTGTAGCCATAGAAGCGGGCAACTTCTTCGGCAATGTCAGCCTTCGATTCGATGTCGATTCTGAATGAAGGAGAGTAGATAACGTTATCTTTAATCTCGAAACCGACTTTTTCGAGGTAGGCAACCATTTCTTCACGGGGAATGTTTGTGCCAAGGAAGCGGTTTGTCCAGTCGGGGTCGAATTCGACGGTTACGGGAGTTTTGTCGGAGTAGTCACGGTCGATGATGGTGTTGACAGGTTCACCGCAGCCCAAAAGCTCGCAAAGCTCGAATGCACGCAAAAGTGCAGGCATACAGCCGCTTGCATCAAGTCCCTTTTCGAAACGGGAGGAAGCGTCAGTTCTCATGCCGAGCTTCTTTGCGGTTCTTCTGACAGATGCACCGTCGAAGCAGGCGGACTCGAAGATAACGTCAACGGTATCCTCCATTATGCCCGAATATTCGCCGCCCATAACGCCAGCAACTGCAACAGGCTTTTCAGCGTCGGCAATTACAAGCATTTCTTCACTAAGTTCACGTTCTGTGCCGTCGAGAGTGGTGATAGTCTCCCCTGCTTTGGCGTTGCGGACAACGATTTTGCCGCCTGCAACGTATCTAACATCAAAAGCGTGCATGGGCTGACCGTATTCAAGCATTACGTAGTTTGTAATATCAACAAGGTTGTTGATGGGGCGAACGCCGGAAGCACGAAGTCTTTCACGGAGCCAGCGAGGAGAGGGGCCTATTTTAACGTTTTTAACCAAGCCGCCGATATAGCGGTGGCAAAGGTCGGTGTTCTCGATAGTTACGTCTAAAGTCTTGGTGATGTCTTCGTCAACGCCCTTATATTCGGGTGCTTTTACGTTCAAGGGGAGCTTGAAGGTAGCTGCAACCTCACGCGCAAGGCCGATTACAGAAAGGCAGTCTGCACGGTTAGAGGTGATTTCGAATTCAACAGAGGTGTCGTTAAGGCCCAATGCATCGTGAATATCGTCACCGGGTTTGCAGTCTTCCTCGATAATCAAAATGCCGTCTTCGATAGCGTAAGGGAAATCGTGGGTGGTAACGCCAAGCTCGGCAACCGAGCAGAACATACCCTCGGATACGACGCCGCGGAGCTTGCCCTTTTTGATCTTGATGTCACCGCAGAGGTGCGCGCCGTCGATCGCAACGGGAACGAGAGCACCCTCGAATACGTTTGTAGCGGCGGTGATGATCTGGAGGGGAGCCTCAGCTCCTGTGTCAACCTTGCAGATCACGAGTCTTTCTGCGTTCGGGTGGCGGGAGATCTCGAGGATCTTGCCGCATACGACGCCACGGAGGTCGTCCGCGAGCTTTTCATAACCCTCGACCTTGCTTCCCGACATTGTGAGCTCGTCACAGTATTTTTTTATATCTATGTCGCTGACGTCCGTGTAGTCTGCCAGCCATTTCATTGAAAGCTGCATATCGTAAACCTTTCTTTCTATCGTAGATTAAATCAGAACTGTTCGAGGAAGCGAACGTCGTTTTCGTAGAGGAGGCGCATGTCGTCGATGTGGTACTTGAGCAGCACTATTCTCTCAACGCCCATACCGAATGCGAATCCGCTGTATTCTTCGGGGTCAATACCGCAGTTGCGGAGTACGTTCGGGTGAACCATACCTGCACCGAGGACTTCGATCCAGCCCTCGCCCTTGCAGAGACGGCAGCCCTTGCCACCGCATACGAAGCAGGATACGTCAACCTCAGCGGAGGGCTCGGTGAACGGGAAGTGGTGCGGACGGAAACGGATCTTTGTTTCCTCACCGAACATGCGCTTTGCGAACATCTCGAGTGTACCCTTGAGGTCGCCCATTGTGATGCCGCGGTCGATCACAAGGCCCTCGAGCTGATGGAAGAGGGGGGAGTGTGTCGCGTCAACGGCGTCGGAGCGGTAAACTCTACCGGGGGAGATGATCTTGATCGGGGGCTGTGTCTTCTCCATAACTCTCGCCTGAACGGGG
>JAZSPX010000018.1:0-8358 GCA_045537675.1 Candidatus Faeciplasma sp.
ATACAAGACATCACCCGTGAAAGCCTTAGGCGCGGATATGGCATGGTGCTGCAGGAAACATGGCTTAAATCGGGCACGATTAAAGACAACATATGCATGGGCAAGCCCGACGCAAGCGAGGAAGAAATTATTGAGGCGGCAAAGGCGACCCACGCACACAGCTTCATCAAGCGCTTGCCTCAGGGCTATGACACCGTTATCGGTGAAGACGGCGGCAATCTTTCTCAGGGGCAGAAACAGCTTTTGTGCATCACCCGTGTAATGCTTTGTCAGCCGCCAATGCTTATTTTAGACGAAGCTACCTCCTCGATAGACACAAAGACCGAGATAAGGGTTCAGCGTGCGTTTGAAAAACTTATGAAGGGCAAGACCAGCTTTATCGTTGCGCATCGCCTTTCGACCATAATGACAGCAGACGTTATTTTGGTGATGCGTGACGGCAATATCATCGAGCAGGGAAGCCATGTTGAGCTTATGGAAAAGGGCGGCTTTTACAGCGAGCTTTATAACAGCCAGTTCAAGCATTAAACGGTTTGTACTAACACGCAAAAAACGAGCATATACTTGACCAAAACCATTTGAAAAGGGGAAGGCTTATATGTTCGTTAAAACTGTTAAGGTTAAAGAGGTCTTTAAGGCGCTGTTTACAATCTTTTTCATTGCGCTTGCGGTTTTGGCTGTGGTTTTGTTTATTAAAAACCTCACCGCCGATAACACCGTTGTGTTAGACACCGAAGCGGCAAGACAGGAGTTTTTGTCATCAATCGGCTGGCAGGTAAGCGAGGCACCTATTGATGTAAGAGAAGTCACCATTCCCACAGAATGGAACGACGTTTTCGAGGAGTATAATTCCATTCAGAAGCAGCAGGGCTTTGACCTTGAAAAATTTAAGGGCAAAAACGCAACCATTTACACATATGAAGTGTATAATTACGAGGGCAAGCCCGAAAACATGGTTGCCAACCTTATGATAAGCGAAGGCAAGCTTATCGGCGGCGACGTTAGCTGCACCGAGCTTGGCGGATTTATTCAGGGGCTTTTGCCGATCAATAAAGAATAAAACGGAGATAACATGGACGTTCAACGACTTGACAAATTCATATCGAACCAGTGCTTTGATATTTCAAGAAGCGGCGTTAAAGAGCTTTTGAAAAAGGGCAGGGTTACCGTTAACGGCAAGGTCGTTAAAAAAGCAGACGAAAAAATCGACCCCGAGCGTGACGAAGTCTGCGTTTCGGGCAAGAGGGTCGTTTATAAAAAGCATTTATACATTATGCTCAACAAGCCGGCAGGGGTGGTTTGCGCCACCCGTGACGGCCTTTCGCCTACGGTTTTGGCACTTTTGCCCGACGAGCTTAAGCGCGACGGGCTTTTCCCTGCGGGCAGACTTGACAAGGACACCGAGGGCTTTGTGCTTATTACCGATGACGGCGAGCTTGCACACAAAATGCTTGCACCCAAAAGCCACGTGCCCAAGCTTTATTACGTTAAGCTCGAGGTTCCTCTTGCAGAAAATGCCGAAGAGAAGTTTGAAAATGGCATGACCCTTTCGGACGGGACAAGCTGTCTGCCGGCAGAGCTTGAAAGAATTAACGATACCGAGTGCTGCGTCACCCTGCACGAGGGCATGTTCCATCAGGTTAAAAGAATGTTTGAAACGCTGGATAATAAGGTTTCATATTTAAAAAGAATTAAGATAGGAAACGTTGAGCTTGACGAGGATTTGGCTTTGGGCGAGGTGCGGGAGCTTACCCCTTATGAGGTAGAGGAATTGTTATGTAAATAGCGGTAAGCACGAAAGTTGACGTTATTCAACAATTTTCCGTCAAATTTAATAAAGCCTAACGAACAAGTTTGTTTAAAAAAACACTTGTGTATTTTGGAAACGATAGGTATAATATATTTTGTAACTAATGTAGATTAGTATAAATATTTTCGGCAAAGGGAGGCCTTTTTCAATGGCTAGCTTATCACTTAAGCACATTTACAAGAAATATCCCGGCGGTGTAGTTGCCGTTTCGGACTTCTGCTTAGAAGTTAAGGATAAGGAATTTATCATCTTCGTAGGCCCTTCGGGTTGTGGTAAATCTACAACCTTGCGTATGATCGCAGGTCTTGAAGAAATCACAGACGGCGAACTTTACATCGGTAACAGACTCGTTAACGATATCGCTCCTAAGGACAGAGACATCGCAATGGTATTCCAGAACTATGCTCTTTATCCTCATATGACAGTATTTGAAAACATGGCATTCGGCCTTAAGCTCAGAAAGACCCCTAAGGATCAGATCGCTCGTAAGGTTGAAGAAGCTGCAAGAATCCTCGACATCTCCCACCTCTTGGACAGAAAGCCTAAGGCTCTTTCCGGCGGTCAGAGACAGCGTGTTGCTTTGGGTCGTGCTCTCGTTCGTGAACCTCAGGTATTCTTACTTGACGAACCTCTCTCGAACCTCGACGCTAAGCTCAGAGCTCAGATGAGAACCGAAATCGCTCTCTTGCACAAGAGACTCGGTACAACCTTCATTTACGTAACCCACGACCAGACTGAAGCTATGACAATGGCTGACAGAATCGTAGTTATGAAGGACGGCTTCATCCAGCAGGTTGACACTCCTCAGACTCTTTACTCCTATCCTTGCAACGTATTCGTAGCAGGCTTCATCGGCTCTCCTCAGATGAACTTCATCGAATCCAAGCTCCTCAAGATCGATGGCAAGTACAACGTTGAATTCGGTTCTGAAGACACCAAGGAAACCAGAGGCAGAAAGTTCTACATCGAGCTTCCCGAATCTAAGGTTAACGAAGAAGTATTGCTTCCTTACCTCAACAAGGAAGTTATCGTAGGTGTTCGTCCCGAATGTATCCACGATGAGGAAATGTTCATCTCTACCGCTAAGACCGGTATCATCGAAGCTACCGTTAACGTAGCTGAAATGATGGGTGCTGAAACCTACCTCTACCTCACTTGCGAAGGTATCAACCTCACCGCAAGAGTTTCCAACCGTTCTACTGCTAGACCTCAGGACGTTATCAAGTGTGCTTTGGATGCTAACAGAATCCACATCTTCGATAAGGAAACCGAGAAGGTTATCGTTAACTGATAATCAATATTCAGACTTAAAAGCGGCTGCCTTCTTTAAAAGAGGGCAGCCTTTTTCACGGAAAGGACACACTATATTATGTTGAAAAGGATAATTGTTATGGCTTTGATTTTTACACTCTCGGCATCCTTGCTTTCGGGTTGTGCCAAACCCGGCGCTGTTAAGGACGGACTTAACTGGCACAACAACCCCAACACCAAGGAAGAATGGATGGATAACGCAAAAATAACCTCGATTACCAACCTTGGAAATACATACCGTTTGAAGAATGCCATTGAAAAGGCAAAGAACGGCGAGGACGTTACCATTGCCTACATCGGCGGCTCGATTACCGAGGGTGACCACAAGCCCACCTGCTATGCAGCAAGATCTTATGATTACTTTGTTGAAACTTTTGCAAAGAACCCCGACAAGTGCCATTACGTAAACGCAGGCATAAGCGGCACACCTTCTGTTTTGGGTTCTTTAAGACTTGAAAACGACGTTTTAAGCCAAAACCCCGACATCGTTTTTGTTGAATATGCAGTTAACGACGGTGAGGAGGACATTTATCGCGACGCTTACGAGTCGATTATAAGAGCATGCCTCGAATATGAAAGCAAGCCTGCAATCATCTTGCTGTTTGCAAGAATGGAAGAGGGCTGGACCTCTCAGGGCTGGAAAAAGGAAATCGGCGCACATTACGACGTTTCGATGATAAGCTATGCTGACGGTATTACATACCTCTTTGATAATAACGTTATTCAGTGGAGCGATTTCTCGGGCGACTATACCCACCCGCACGACGACGGTAACGCTATCGTTGCAGATTTTATTGCTTACTTCTATGACGAGGTTAACAGAAACCCCGCCCCCGAAGCAGACATTAACCTTGACGCCATTGACCCCATGCACGCAGAATTCTATATGGGCGCACACATGTTCACCAGTGCAAACGGCTCGGCTGTCGATATGGGAACATGGAAGACCGGTTCCTCGGGCTTCCACTACTCTGAAGGCTGGAAGAAGACCTGGGACGACAGAAACGAACCCTTGGTATTTGAATTTACAGGCAAGCACGCTTATGTTGTATATCCTGCATCGGGCACAAATTCGTTCGGCACCTTGGTCGCAAACGTATACTTCAACGGCGAGCTTGTTAAGACTGTTGAGTTCAACGAATATCTTGAGGGCGGCTGGAACTGCCCCTATGTAGGCACACTTTACCACTCACCCAAGGTGGGCGAATATCGAATTGAATTCACCGCCAAGGAGGACAACGTTAAGTGCGACCTGCAGGTATTGGCTGTCGCATATACTGACAAGTAAATATAACGCAAGCAGGCTCACGCAGTGGCGTGGGCCTTGTTTTTTGTGTTGACCGATGGCGCAACGGCTGTTATAATTATTCTAAAGAAGGAGGGGATAGGCTGTGAGAGGTGTTGAGTTCAGATTGGCAACGGTTGATGACGCCAAGGGCATACTTGAGGTTTATGCACCCTATGTTTTGAATACGGCTATCACCTTTGAATATGACGTGCCGACAGTTGATAATTTTCGCGCAAGAATTGAAAGCACGCTGCAAAGCTATCCTTACTTGGTGGCACTGAGCGGCGGCAAGATTGTCGGCTATGCCTATGCCGGACGTTTTCATGAAAGGGCTGCCTTCGGCCATTCGGCAGAGCTATCGGTTTATGTTTCAAGCGAAATGAAAGGGCAGGGTATCGGCAAAAAGCTTTATCTGATGCTTGAGAACGAGCTGAAAAAGCAGGGGATTATTAACCTTTATGCCTGCATTGCTTATTGCGAGACAGAGGACTGCTATTTAACACACGACAGCGTGCGCTTTCATGAAAAGATGGGATATAAGCTTGTCGGCAGGCTTAATAAGTGCGGATATAAATTTGGGCGTTGGTATGACGTGGTTTACATGGAAAAATTCATCGGCAGTCACAACTGACCGCCGCCACGGCTTAAGGCACTTAGCCTCCCGGGCGGTCGGCACACGCCTTCGCCACGGCGGCTGATACAGAATAAATACCAACAAAAAAGCCTCCCAAAATCGGGAGGCTTAATTTTTTGCTTACTTTTACTTAGCGTATTCTGTTGCGCGGGATTCACGGATAATGTTGACCTTGATCTGTCCGGGATAATCCATTTCGTCTTCGATCTTCTTGGCGATCTCGCGTGCAACAACGATCATTCTTTCGTCGTTGACCTTTTCGGGTGCAACCATGATTCTTACCTCGCGGCCTGCCTGAATTGCAAAGGACTTATCAACACCTTCAAACGAGGAGCAGATTTCTTCAAGCTTTTCAAGGCGCTTGATGTAGGACTCAAAGTTTTCGCTTCTTGCAGCGGGACGGGCAGCCGAGATAGCGTCGGCAGCCTGAACGAGAGCAGCGATTACCGAGCGGATTTCAACGTCGCCGTGGTGAGCTTCGATTGCGTGAATGATGTCAGCCGATTCACGGTATTTCTTACATACGTCAACACCGATCTGAACGTGGCTGCCTTCAATTTCGTGGCTGAGTGCCTTGCCAATGTCGTGGAGCAAGCCTGCACGTCTTGCCAAAGCAGGGTCAACGCCCAATTCGCTTGCCATCATACCTGCAAGGTGAGCAACCTCGATCGAGTGGTTAAGTACGTTCTGACGGTAGCTGGTACGGTAGTGAAGTCTGCCGATGAGCTTAACAAGCTCGTGGTTAAGTCCGTGAATGTTAGCTTCAAGCACAGCTCTCTCACCCTCGGACTTGATGACCTGCTCGACTTCACGTCTTGCCTTGTCAACCATTTCCTCAATTCTTGTGGGGTGAATTCTTCCGTCCTGAATAAGCTTTTCAAGGGCGATGCGTGCAACCTCGCGTCTGACAGGGTCGAAGCAGGAGAGTGTAATAGCTTCGGGTGTGTCGTCAATAATAAGGTCAACGCCGGTAAGTGTTTCAAGGGTGCGGATATTTCTGCCCTCACGGCCGATGATTCTGCCCTTCATTTCGTCGTTGGGCAAGGATACTACGCTGACTGCAGATTCGGATACCTGGTCGGCAGCGCAACGTGCAATTGCAAGAGAGATAAGCTGTCTTGCCTTGGATTCACATTCCTCCTTGGCCTGCTGTTCGTAATTGACGATCTTAACAGCCTTTTCGTGGGTGAGGTCATCGTCGAGCTGTTTAAGTAAGTATTCCTTAGCCTGTTCAACAGTGAACTGAGAAATGCGCTCTAACATATCAAGCTGGCTGCGCTTGATCTTTTCAGCCTCCTCAAGCTTAATGTCTGCCTGTTTAAGCTTTTGCTGAACAAGCTCGTCTTTCTTGTCTAATACGTCGAGCTTCTTGTCTAAGGTCTCTTCCTTTTGCTGAACTCTTCTTTCCTGACGTGAAACCTCGGAACGGCGTTCCTTAATTTCGCGTTCAGATTCCATTCTTGCTTTATAGATCTCGTCCTTAGCCTCTACAAGCTTTTCTTTCTTAAGGGATTCGGCGTTTTTCTTTGCTTCGTCCACAATTCTGACAGCTTCCTGTTCGGCAGAACCGATCTGTGCTTCTGCGATTTTCTTTCTATGATTAATGCCGGCCCTGAAAGCAATTAAGCCGCTGACAACAGCGCCGATCGCAAGGGCAGCTAAACATAAAAGTACTGCAACTAATATAGTTACCATATAGTGCGTTTTGTCTCCTTTCTTGAATTTTTTCATATTATTAAAGTAAGCATAGGTTATATATCCAAATCGGCAAAAAGCCGCATTTGTGCAATATACAATACTATTTTATATTATAACAGCGTTATTGTCAAGAAAATATTGATAGTTTTGTGTTTGTGCTTGACAATTTGATTTTTTGGTGGTATTTTAATCGTTAGAAAGATGAATAAATTAAATTGTTGACGGGGAAGCCCGCTGATGAAAGCTTTTCAGAGAGTATGGCATTTTGGTGCAAGCTGTGCAGGTTATTAGTCGGCAATGGGATACCACCCCTGAGAGTGTTTAATAAACACCGTCGGCCTTACGTTATAAAGGCACACTTAAGGCGCATGGTGCGCGAATTTGGGTGGAACCGCGGTTTATAATCGCCCCATAGACAAAAATGATTGTCTGTGGGGTTTTATTTTTGCAGACAATTAAAGCTAAACTTTTATTATAAAAGGAGAGAAAAACAATGAAAGTAATTTACAACAACGGCGCTGTTGCCGAATGCCCCGCTGAAGAAGAGCTTCACGTTTTGCGCCACTCGGCAGCACACATCATGGCTCAGGCCATTCAAAGACTTTACCCCGAAGCAAAGTTCGCTTACGGCCCCGCAACCGAAAACGGTTTTTATTATGACGTTGACCTTGGCGACAGAAAGCTTAACGACGCAGACCTTTTGGCTATCGAAGCTGAAATGAAGAAGATCACCAAGGAAAACCTTCCTATCCGCCCCTACACCCTTCCCAGAGACGAAGCTATCGCTCATATGGAGGAAAGAGGGGAGAAGTATAAGGTAGAGCATATTGGCGACCTTGCAGAAGACGCTGTTATCAGCTTCTATAAGCAGGGCGACTATGTTGATATGTGTGTCGGCCCTCACCTCAATTATACGAAGGCACTTAAGGTGTTCAAGATAATCGGTCAGTCGGGTGCATATTGGAAGAACGACGCAAACAACAAGATGCTCACCAGAATCAAGGGCGTTGCTTTCCGCACACAGCAGGAGCTTGATGAATACATCAAGATTCAGGAAGAAGCAAAAATGCGCGACCACAACAAAATCGGCCGCGAGCTTGAATATTTCACAACCGATGACGTTATCGGGCAGGGCTTGCCCATTCTTTTGCCCAAGGGCGCAAGAACCATTCAGCTTTTGCAGCGCTGGATTGAAGACACCGAGCAGAAGCGCGGCTATCTCTTGACCAAAACACCTTTAATGGCAAAGCGCGAGCTTTATAAGATCTCCGGCCACTGGGACCACTATCTGGACGGTATGTTCATCATGGGTGACCCCCACGACGAGGAGAAGGAGTGCTTCGCCCTGCGGCCCATGACCTGCCCCTTCCAGTATCAGGTCTTCCTGAACCGTGCCCGCAGCTACCGTGACCTGCCCATGCGCCTGGGCGAGACTTCCACCCTGTTCCGCAATGAGGACTCCGGCGAAATGCACGGTCTGATCCGCGTCCGTCAGTTCACCATCTCCGAGGGCCACCTGGTGCTGCGGCCCGATCAGCTGGAGGAAGAATTCAAGGGCTGCCTGGAGCTGGCCAAGTACTGTCTGGACACCGTGGGCATGCTGGAAAACTGCTCCTT
>JAZSPX010000050.1:0-2063 GCA_045537675.1 Candidatus Faeciplasma sp.
AATGGGCAAAAAACAGGGCGCTATTGGCTTTGGCATTGAGACCGACCTGCTTGAACGCCTCCCCAAAAACAGCAAGAAGGAAAACGACGGCGTTGCGATTATTTATAGATCGGGCGATGACGCAAAGCTTTTGAACGAATGCGCTAACAAGTTAAGAGCTGACGGCAAGAAGGTTTTGCTGGTTAAAAACCTGCCCGATAACAGAAGCTTTGAGAAGGTTTATAACTTTTTAGACGGAGGGCTTGAAGAAATTGAGTAATTTAATAAACATTGCCCTTCCTAAGGGGCGCTTGGGCGAAAAGGTTTATGGCATGCTGGCGGCTGCCGGTTATGACTGCCCCGAAATTAACGACAAGAACACCCGCAAGCTTACATTTGAAAACCCCGAAAAGGGTGTGAGATATTTTTGGGTGAAGCCGAGCGACGTTGCAATTTATGTTGAGCGAGGTGCGGCAGACATTGGCATTGCAGGCAAGGATATTATTTTAGAATATTCGCCTGACGTTTATGAGCTTTGCGACCTTGGCATTGGCAAGTGCAGAATGTGTGTTGCGGCACCCAAGGGATTTAAGTATGACAACGAAAAGACTTTGACGGTTGCAACCAAGTTCCCTCACATTGCGGCACGACATTATACCTCGAAATCTATTGATATTGACATAATTAAGTTAAACGGCTCGATTGAGCTGGCACCGATTTTAAAGCTCTCGGACGTGATTGTGGACATTGTTGAAACAGGCAAGACGCTGATTGAAAACGACCTTGAGCCGATCGAGACGATTATCCCCATCAGCGCAAGACTTATTGCAAACAAGGCAAGCTATAAGTTTAAGGCAGAGGGAATTAAGAAACTGGCACAGGCTTTGACAGACAGTGTTCAGTGAGAGCGTTAGAGCCGACGTCACCGGTGACGCGCCGCCGCAGGCGGCTGGGTCGAGGTGGTGGAGGCGGTTAGAAAGGACGAACTTGAAATGATTAAGATAATGGAATATGGTGCTGTTAAGGACGATGAGATTTTCGCCCGCGGCACCGCCGAAAGAGACGTTAGCGGCATTGTTAAAGAGATTATTGACGATGTTGTGACCAGAGGCGACACAGCACTTTTTGAGCTGACTGAAAAATTTGACAAGGTTAAGCTTTCTGCTTTGGAAGTGAGTGCTGAAGAAATTGAAGAAGCATTTGAGCTGATGGACGATGATTTTGTAAGAATCATTAAGACAGCGGCTGAAAACATTGAAGCTTTCCACAAGCGTCAGGTAAGAAACTCGTTTGTGATTGCCGAGAAGGACGGAGTTGTCTGCGGACAGAAGGTCATTCCGATTGAGAAGGTGGGACTTTATGTGCCCGGCGGAACTGCAGCTTACCCCTCGACAGTATTGATGGATTCGGTACCTGCAAAAATTGCAGGCTGTAAGCAGATCGTTATGGTAACACCGCCCTCGAAGGACGGCAAAGTTGCCCCCGCAATTTTAGCTGCTGCAAAGATTGCAGGCGTTGACAAGATTTATAAAGTCGGCGGCGCACAGGCGATTGCTGCACTTGCAAACGGCACCGAAAGCGTGCCCAAGGTTGACAAGATCGTCGGCCCCGGCAACGCATTTGTTGCTGAAGCTAAGAAGCAGGTGTTCGGCAAGGTTTCTATTGATATGATTGCAGGACCGAGCGAAATTTTGGTTGTGGCAGACGGCAAGAGCAACCCCAAGTTTGTTGCAGCAGACCTTCTTTCTCAGGCTGAGCACGACAGAATGGCAAGTGCCGTTTTGGTTACAGAATCGAAAGAACTGGCATATGCAGTTGCTGAAGAGGTTGAGCTTCAGCTTAAAGCCCTCCCCCGCGAGGAGATTGCAAGAGAATCTATTGACAACAATGGTAAAATAATTATAGTTGAGGATATTGACAAGGCGATCGACATTGCAAACGCCATTGCACCCGAACACTTGGAATTGGTTTTGGACAATCCGTTTGACGTTTTGGATAAGGTTAAGCACGCAGGTTCTATCTTTATGGGAAGATATTGCCCCGAGGCTTTGGGTGACTATTACAGCGGTGCAAACCACACATTG
>JAZSPX010000183.1:0-13325 GCA_045537675.1 Candidatus Faeciplasma sp.
CAACGATTTGAAAAAAAGTTCCTTCTGACCAAGGAGCAAATGGACAGGCTTATCCCCAAGCTTATCGAGCATGGCATGGAATATGACAAATATTGTGTCGGCGGTAACATCTACACGATATATAACATTTATTTCGACGATGATACCTCATCAGTCATAAGACGTTCTATTCGCAAACCAAAGTTTAAAGAAAAATTCAGAATGCGAAGCTATGTTATTCCCACAACAGGCGAAGAAAAAGTCTTTCTGGAAATTAAGCGCAAGGTCACTAAGGTGGTTCTGAAACGCCGCGCTATATTGACGTATAACGAAGCGCTGGCCTATTTGAAAGACGGTACCCGCCCCGAAACGGACGATTACAACAAGCTTCGGATGTTTGACGAGATTGACAACTATCGCTTGCGCAACAATGTCAGACCAGCAGTTTATTTAAGCTACGAAAGAATAGCGTTTTTCCACAAGATAGATAAAGACTTTAGAATTACGTTTGACCGCAACATTACAACCCGCAGGTATGATTTGGACCTTACCAAAGGCTCTTACGGTGACAAGCTTTTGCACGAAGACGAGCGCCTGATGGAGGTTAAAATAACTCATGCACTGCCAAAATGGCTTAGCGATATTTTAACCGAAGAAAAGATATTCATGTCAAGCTTTTCTAAATACGGCAACGAATACCGCCGAATGAAGGGACACGAGTTTACGCACATATGCGACAGATTGTCTGCCCCTAAAAAGATGGATAACAAAGAGAATAAAGAAAACACAGAAATAAAGGACGGTTTGAAAAAATTATGATGGAATTCCTTTTCCCCGCAATTGGTGATGTTGATTTAACAGCTACCGGCGCAATTATCTCAATGGGCTTGTCGTTGGTTTTGGGCATTATTTTAAGCGTTGTTTACGTAATGACAAATAAAAAGCGCGGATATATTTCAAGCTTTCCCGCTGCAATCGTAATTCTTGCCCCCTTAATGGCAGGCGTTACATTAATTATTAATTCTAACGTTGCAACCGCTGTTTCTTTGGGCGGTGCTTTAACCCTTTTAAGAATTCGAAGCTACCCCAAGGATACAAAGGACATTGTAAGCTTGCTGTTTGCGATCGTCATCGGTCTTGGCTGCGGTACAGGCTACTTTGGAATTTCAATTATTATAACCCTTGTTGTCTGCGCACTCATGATTGTTCTTAACACAACAAAGTTCGGCGTGCCCAAGCCCACAAACATGCTTTTGAAGATCACTATTCCCGAGGATTTGAATTTTGAAGGCATTTTCGATGAAGTTTTGGAAAAGTACACCGACGATTATGCTCTTAAAGAAATCCGCACAACAGACTTCGGCTCGCTTTATGAATTAAGATACATAATCAACCTTCCCGCTGAATCTGACAGACGCGAATTTGTTGATGAAATAAGATGCCGCAACGGCAACCTCGACGTTATTTTAACACTCCGCGAATTTGACACCAACTTATATAAATAAAAATTAAGGAGGCTTAAGAGCCTCCTATTTTTTGCGACAAACAGGTTTTATCTGTCCCAAAATGGTGCAAACATGTCTGAAGGCCGGATACCGAAGTTGTGATGTATGTAAAAAAATCACATCACAGCTTAGCCTTGGCGGCACATTGCCGTTTTCTATGCTTGACAAGCTCGCAACACTTATGCCAAGCTTTTTTGCCATTTCGCTTTTTGAAAGCTTGTTTACTGCCCGCAAATATTTCACGTTTTCGCAAAATATGCTGAGTTCTGATTTATTATTCATAGCACATCACCACCAATATGGTAGCACATTAATGGTATAAAATCAAGAGAAAAGTTATTATAATGTTATCAAATTAATAACGAGGTGTTATCATGGCAACTACAAGAATACAGTCGGGTATAAGATTTGAACCCGAGCTTCTTTATAAGATTTCGGTCGTAGCAAAGGAAAATAAGCGTTCACTTAACGCACAGCTTGAATATTTGGCACAGATATGCGTTAAAGAATATGAAAAAGAAAACGGCGAAATTGAAGTTGACGAAAATGTAATTTACAGCAAATAAAAAAGGAGACTGCTAAGCCTCCTTTTTTGTTGCATATAGGTTTTATAAGGGGAACCGCTTGGGTTACCCTTATAATTCATTCCTCGTGAATTCTGTAAGTATCAACAATAACGCCATATCCAACAGGGGTTACAATCGCTCTTAAGTTATAGTTCTGCCAGTCGGAAAGCACAGCGCTGTCGGTAATGATGGTGGGTGTGCATTTGTCAAGTTCGTTACCGTTGTTTTCAATAAAAATACTGCAGCTCTGGCCTGCATAGTCCTTGCCCTTAAGCAAATATCTTGCCGAGAATGCGGGACTGCCTGCCACGCCGAACTTCTGGGTGTCACAGCCTGTGCCGACAATTTCACCCTTGAAGTAAGCGCCGTCGGTGTTGCCTGTGAAGGGGATCATGTTGATTGTTCCCTTAGATGAGCTTACACCTGCCGCTGCCGAGGTTTTAATGTCGATAGACATCAAAAACTCTAAGTAAATGATTTTTTCACCTGCGTTAAGTGTGAGGGTGTCGGCATGCTCTCTTGCCTTGCTAAGAGTTGCAAAGGGTGCTTCCTTCGAGCCGTTGCCGGTTTCATCACTTCCCGTTTTGGGTGAGAAGAAAACGTTCTTCAATGTCACGTTTTCTTCCCGGGCGGGAAGATTGGGTGTGTTGTTTTCTGTGTTGGGGTTAAGTGCTTCGGCGCTTTTTTCAGAGGGGATAAGCCAACCTGCTGCAAAAGAAGCCGCCATCAACACGATAATGCAAACTACAATAAGTGCTTTTTTCATGCAGATTTCTCCTTTAAAAAATATCAATTTAAAATATAGCACAGTTAAGCTCGGATTTAAATGAACGTTTGTAACAAAAGATTGACGGATAAATATCAATTTTGACGAATTTGAGGTTGTTGTATGCCCCTTTTGATGCCTTAAGTTGCATTTTACTTTTTTGTGTGCTAAACTGAAATTACTTACATAAGTGGGAGGGATTGATATGAGCTTTGCTGTGTTGTTTGCAATTGTTCTTTTAATATCAAGTGTGATGTCGATTTTCAACTCGGTTCAATACGGAAAAAAGCATAATGCAAATACAACGTATTTTATGATAGATGCATTTATAAACCTTATTTCAGCATCTGTCATCCTATTGACCAATCGCTTTGGCGGCGAGAAACTCTCTATGGTTGTTTTTCTGGTATCGTTGTCGCTAATCTCGGGTTATAATTCTTTGGTCGAAATTTTAAGCACAAAGCGCTGTACCGAACCGGTTCATGCAAGGGTAATAAGCGACCATACAATACGAAGGAGAACTTCTATAGATTTTATCACTCACAAAACGGTGAAACTGACAGTTTTATATAGCTATAACGGCATTGATTATGTTGCACAAAGCTTTCAGGAGTTGGACAAAAACGAATATGAGTACAATATCAGCGGATTGGGAATGTACGATGCTTTTGTTGATCCCGATCGCCCTTACAGAGTTATTTTTAAAAAGGGAATTCGCCTGTTTGCTTATGTAGAGATACTCATTTCTGTTGCTGCTCTTGCTTTAGCGGCTTATATGTTAGCCGGCGGAAATATGTCTTTATAAATTAAAAAAGCGACCCGTTATCGGATCGCTTTTATTTTTTGTTTATCCCAAAACAACTGTAACTTCGTTGTTTGCCAAAAGCTTGCAGGCGGGGATCAAGCAGCCCTCAAGCTTTTCGCCGTTAAGAACAAGCTCCTTAACGCCCGATTCAACGTGGTCGGGGTTGAGAACGTTGATGGAAAGGTGTGCGCCTCTGAAGTTCTTTTCAATCTTAAAGCCGTCCCATTCCGAGGGGATAGAAGGCGATACAACCAAGCCTTCAGCGTTGGGCCTCATACCGCAAATACCCTCAACACAGCCAACCATAACGGTAGAAGCTGTACCTGTAAGCCAGTGAACGTGAGCTCTGCCCTCGAACGGGGAAGCCTTCGATTCAACGAACTGACCGTGAACGTAAGGCTCGATTACGCGGATCTCTGCCTTGTCGTTCATCGAAGCGGGTGAGCTTTCAAGGAAGTATTCGAATGCACGGTTGCCGTGGCCCAAAAGGGATTCAGCCAAGATTGCCCAGCCCTGAGACTGCGAGAAGATACCGCCGTTTTCCTTGGTGTCGGGGTTGAAGATGTGCATTAATGCACCGCCGAAGAAGTGGTCAACATAAGGGGGTTCCAAAAGCTTAACGCCATATTTGGTGTTAAGAATGGAGTGAACGGATTCCATTGCCTTGTCAGCCTGTTCACGGGTTGCAAAGCCCGAGATTACCGACCAGCTCTGGGGGTTAAGCCACATGTTAGCTTCGGGGTCCTTCTTTGCGCCGACGATAACGCCGTCTTCACGAATACCTCTTATAAATCTGTCTTCGTCCCAGCACTTTTCAAGGCTTGCGCCAAGACGAGCCTGAACTTCTTCAATATATTTAACATATTCAGCGTCGCCTCTTTCGGTTGCAAGGTCCTTCATCATAGTCATTGCATAGTAAAGCTGGAATGCTACGAAGGTGGATTCGCCCTTAGCGCCCATTCTCAAGCAGTCGTTCCAGTCAGCGTGGAGTCCTGCGGGCATATCGTGTGCGCCCAAACGCTCCATCGAGAAGTTGATTGCACGCTTAAGGTGGTCATAAACTGTATCCTCGCCGCCGTTAGCATAAACGATAACTTCGTCCAAGAATTCCTTGTTGCCCGATTCACCGATATACTTAGCAACGGTGGGGAAGAGCCACAAAGCATCGTCTGCACGGTAAGAGGGGTGACCTGTGGACTGAACGTAGGAAGCCTGGTCGGGTGTATCCTCGTGGCCTGCGTTGTGGTTGAACTTAACAAGCGGCAAGCCGCCGCCGTTATCAACCTGTGCCGAGATCATGAACTTGATCTTCTCAAGGGCCATTTCGGGGTCGAGGTGGATAATACCCTGAATATCCTGAACGGTGTCACGGTAGCCGTAACCGTTTCTAAGTCCGCAATAGATAAGGGAAGCTGCACGGCTCCATGTGAAGGTGATGAAGCACTGGTAAGCGTTCCAAACGTTGATCATGTTGTTGAATTCTTCGCTGGGGGTCTCAACGCTGAAGTTTTCAAGCTTAGCGTGCCAGTAATTCTTAAGCTCTTCAACTTCACGGTCAACTCTGCCTTCTTCGTTGTAAAGAGCCAGAATTTCATCTGCAGCCTTGGGGGTCTTCTGACCGAGAACGTAAATGAATTCCTTGGTCTCGCCTGCAGCCAACGTGATATCAGACTGCAAAGCGCCGCAAGCATTCGAGTTATAGTTCATAGCGCCGTCGCACTTGCCACTTTCAACTGCAATGGGGTTAGAATAGGTTCTGTAAGAACCGATAAAGCTGTCGAGGTTGCCGTTTGCGGCTGTTACGTCAGCGCCAACAAGGCCGAAGAAACGCTCGCGCCAGTTTGTTGTGCCGGTCGCGTCCTTGCCCGAGTTTTCGTTAATGTGCTGAACGATCTTGTTGCCCATAAGCTCGGTTCTTGTGATGAACAAGGTATACTGAAGGTTAACCTGATCCTGTTCATAGTTATTGTCATTGGTGAATTCGATGAAGCCGTAAACCGAGAGCTTTCTTTCCTTATCGGTCGTGTTGGTAACCTTAGCTCTCCATACCTCGTAAGTTGCGTTCATGGGAACGTAGTATGTAGCTTCAGACTTGATGCCTGCATATTCCGAGGTGATCACGGTGTAAGCTGTGCCGTGGCGGCATTCAGACTTGTATTCGTCCAAGGGCTTGCCAACAGGCTGCCACGAAGCCGACCAGTAATCGGCGGTGTCGTTATCACGGATATAGATGTATCTGCCGGGGAGTGCCATGTTAGAGTTGAAGCGGTAACGTGCGATTCTGCCGTTTGCGCCCGACTGAACGAAGCTGTAACCTGCGGCGTTGTTGGAAATGATTGCGCCGTAAGCAGGTGAGCCTAAATAGTTGCACCAGGGTGCGGGTGTGTTGGGAGAAGTAATGATATACTCCTTGTTTTTCAAATCAAAATGGCCGTATTGCATTAATTTTATCCTCCTGAACTGTTAGAGATAGTTGCCGTAGCACGGTCAAAATAATTTTACCACCATTTGGTTTGTTTTACAAGGGGGTAAGCCCAAATTTTAGTTTAAAATTATAAAATATCAAAAGAAAACGCCTGCCGATTACCTCGGCAAGCGTTCAGCCACTTAAATATCTGCTTTATGAAACCGCAATAAGCGTTAAGTTTCATATTGTTATATATGTTTTGCCATTTTAATGTGCGGGCAACCCTCGTCGAGATATATGTCACCCTCGGCTTCATAGCCGCAGGCTTCATAAAATCCACGGGCACGGCACTGCGACGAAAGCTCGCACACCTTGCCGCCCTTAAGCTTAATTCTTCGTTCGGCTTCTTGCATAATCTCTTTGCCCAAGCCCTTGCCGCGGTATTCCTTTAACACCGCAACACGGCCGATGTGCCAGCATTCGGGGCTGTCTTCATAAAAACAGCGGCAGGTGGCAACAGCCTTTTCACCGTCATACATAACAAGGTGCAAAGCCCTTTCATCAATGTCGTCAAACTCGTCATTAAAGCCCTGCTCTTCGACAAAAACGGTTATTCTGATTTTAAGTGCGTCGTCGCACAAACATTCAAAAGCCTTAATTTCCATTACTTTCTGCGCTTTCTGTTAAGATAGTAGTCAAGCTCTTCCTTCATCTTTTCGGGAATTTCACGGGAAACGGGGCAACGCACAGCGTTTGCCATTCTTTCCGAGAATGCGTTGATGAAATCTATATCCTTGGCCATCTGCGAGGCGTTCATTAATGCTTTGGTATCGTAGCTGTTGTGAATGGTTGCGGTGTTCGAGGGTGCAATTCTTGCAAATGAAAGCGCAGGCACACCCTTATCGGCAAACGGTGTCGAGTCGGAAGAGTAGACACCCTGCTTTGCGCCGACACCAAAGCCAAGCTCGTCGCTGAAATATTCGATATAGTTAACAAGCTTGTCTTCTGTTGTGCAACAAGCAATGAACTTGCCCATTATGCAACCGATCATATCAAGGTTAATGTTTAAAACAACGTTATTAAGCTCTTCTTCGTTGGCGGCACAGTAAGCCTTTGCACCAAGCAAGCCTCTTTCTTCACTTCCGCACCAAATGAAGCGGAGAGTTCTTTTGCAGGGGTTGGCAATAAAATATTCAGCAATTCCCAAAAGGCCCACGCTGCCCGACATGTTGTCATATGCTCCCTGAGAAAGCGATGTCGAATCATAGTGCGCAGTAAAAACGATAACCTCGTCAGACTCGCCCTTGATCTGTGCTACAACGTTTCTCGATTCGCCTGTGTATTCATCCTGCTCGATAACGATTTTGGCAGTCTTAACCTCGTTATTAACAAGTTCGATAGCCTTCTTTGCGTTGATGTTCACGCCCAAAATTTTGTTGCCGTTAGATACATAAGACCTAAGCTCACGCTGGTCGATGTCAAAGTCTGAATAGTTAGCGTTGCCGTCATATGTAATAAAGCCCAAAGCGCCGTTTTCCAAAAGGTCCTGATACATCCAATAGCCCAGATAACCGTCAATCATAACGATTTTGCCGCGGCACTGAGAAAGAGCATATTTAGATGTGTTTGTGAGGTAGTAAAGCGGGGCTTCAACCTCGCCCGAGCCGCAAAGGAAGTAACCCTTGCAGGGTATTTCTTCGCCGTCGCAATAAAGATGAGCTTCCTTAATGGTTGCCATAGGCACCTCGAAGGCTTCAATGCCTGCATCTAAGCCTAACTTTTTGCATTCGTCAACCAAATATTCAGCGCATTTAAGCTCTTGCGGGCTGCCGCCCATGCGAACGTAAGCTGTTTCGTTAAAAATTCTTTCAATGTCACAAAGTTTCATGGTGTCCCTCCGATAAACAAAATATTCTGACTTGATTATTATATCACATATTTAAATAAATGAAAGTGGTTTGTTTTAAAAATGTGCGTTTGCGCCGACGTCGCGGCGCGCGTTTTGCAAAAAACAGTGCGCGCGGTGGAGGCGCTTGGGGTTAGAGCAAAGCCAAAAGGTAAAGCACCAGCATGTGCAAGGGGTAAAACGCATAGCAGATATATTTAAACGCTTTGCTTGAATGCCCTTTTCGTCCCCTGTAAAGCCAAATCGGTATAAGCGCCAAAAGCGCAAAAAGCTGCATATGTAAAAAGAAATTAAACCCGAAGATATTAAGCTCGAACCCATATCCGCCCAAAACCTCGGCGTTGATATACCACAGTGCAACAACTTGTCCCACAAGGTTATACCATTTCTTTTCGCGGAAGAAATAGAACACCAGAACTGTCCAAACACCGCCGCCGTAATAATCGGCAAACGTAATAATGCCAAAAAGATATGAAAGCGCAACAACACCGATAACAGCAATCGGCACAAGCCATTTTGCTTTTGCCTGCTTTGCACGCTCAAGCACCCACATTGCCAAAAGCCCCATTAAAAACGTCCATAAAACGTTCTGGTGCAGGGGATAGAACAAGCTGTTTCCGACCATAAGGTTAAACGGAATTTCCGAAATAAGCGCAAACACAAAAAGCCTAAGCGCATATTTTTTGAGGCTTTTTGTGCGGAAGAATCCCTCCACCGTCATGAAAGCAAACACGGGGAAGGCTATTCGCCCGACGCACCTTATCCAATCGTTATAAATAAGCCCCACGGCGGCAACGTGGTCCAAAAGCATGCACACCATTGCAATAACGTGCAGCCCCGCCGAGGATATATCAAACCGTAATTTCTTGTCTTCCATTCTTACCTCCGCAAATTACAAATCACGGCACACAAAGTGGTAAACCTCGTCGCTTCCGCTTAAAATGTGTTCTTTCATTTCCAAAGGGTAAACAACCGCTTCTTCAAATTCTTCAAGAGGCACCCAGCAGAAGTCAAGGTCAATTCTTGTGTTGCCAAAGTCGTCATATCCCGAGAAAACCCCGTCAAGAGGTATTTGGCTTTCGTCGCACAGGCTGACCTTATAATAAAGCGAAATTTGGTGGCAGGGCTTTTTGCCCCAGTTGAAAAAGATTTCGCCCACACCGATAAGAGAGCCGACCGAAATATCCGCACCGATTTCCTCTTTAAATTCACGTTTAAGGGTGTCGGCAGTAGCTTCAAACGCGCTGACATGCCCGCCGATAAGCGCATAGTCATCATCTTTGGGCTTTTGCAGAAGTATTTTGCCGTCACGAATTAAAACCCCTGCAATGCGGTAAGAAAATATGTAATCATCATTAAAATATAAAATATCGTTTTGCATAATAAACACCCTCTTTTCAAAAAGCTTTTCTTAATTATATATCCTCGCTGTCGGGTGTGTCAATCTTTGCTTTTTGGTGTTTTACACACTTATTTTGCATTATTTTGTGCAAGTTGCAAGCCTTGCGAAAACGGCACGAAGGTTGTATAATAATCAGTACAGTTTACTTCAACGTAAGGAGAATTTTTTTATGAAAAGATTAACAGCCATTCTTTTGGCATTCATGCTTTTGCTTTGCGGCTGTGCGGCACCTGCCGACACAGACGTTAACGGCGACACACTTGTTGACGGCGCAGCATCAGACCCCGAGGAAGAACCCAAGTATGGCCCCGACGACAAGCTTATCGCTTTGTCCTTCGATGACGGCCCCTGCCTTGGCGGTACAAATGCACTTTTAGATTATTTTGAAGAAATGGACATTGTCGGCACGTTCTTTGTTATCGGCAACAACATTAACGACGAAACAGCCGAGGTTATGAAGCGTGCCCACGAAATGGGCTGTGAGATCGGCAACCACACCAAGAGCCACGAGGACATGAGCAAAAAATCGGTTGACGAAATGAAGTCCGAGATCAAATACGTTCAGGATATTGTAAAGGAGCATATCGGTGTTGAGCCTACTCTCTTCCGCCCTCCGTTCTTGGCGGTAAACCCCTTGATGCATGATGTTATTGATAACACCTTCATTTTCGGCCGTGACTCGCTTGACTGGACAGGCATTCCTGCCGCCGAAAGAGCGCAGAACGTTTTGAATTTTGCCGAGGACGGAATTATCGTTTTAATGCACGACGGCTGGGACAACTGGGAAACCGTTGAAGCAGTGAAGATCATCGTGCCCGAGCTTTTGGAGCAGGGCTATAAGTTTGTTACCATCAGCGAATTGTTCGAGGCTAAGGGCGTTACCCCCGAAGCAAACAGCGGTGTTATTTATTCGGACACCGAAAGCAAATAATTGTAAAACAAGTTAATATAATTGCGGCGTAAATACGCATACTATGTTGGTATTGACACCGATAAACGCATAATGCACTGATTTTGACAAAAGTCTTTCGTTTTTTGTTGACAGAATCAGTGCATTATTGTATATTATTTATATATATGGCTGATTTATTGATGTTAATCTGTTGCACTTTGACGGATTTTTAACAATCTGTAATTATGAACAAAAAGCATTTATAAATTTATGTACCCTGACCAACAAGCGGTACAAAACAATAAAATTCGGAAAGGCAGGTCAAATTACAATGGCTTTATCTCTCCATGGCGCACACGTGCCTCACAGAAAAAATACAGCAAACATGCCGGCTGTAAGAATGGATACACCTAAAACCGTCAACATTCCCGTTTCAATGCACATCGGTGCGCCGGCGAGCCCGATTGTTAAGGCAGGGGACCACGTTGACGTTGGCACCCTTATTGCCAAGCAGACGGGTGCAGTTTCCTGCGATATTCATTCCAGTGTTTCGGGCACAGTTAAAAAGATCGACGAAACCTTGCTTTCAAACGGCTCTACCTGCAAGCTTATCGTCATCGAGTCGGACGGCGAAATGACACTTGACCCGGGCATTGCCCCTCCGGCGATCAACAGCAAAGATGAGCTTATTGAAGCTATCCGCGCAAGCGGTATCGTGGGCTTGGGCGGTGCCGGCTTCCCCACACACGTTAAATTCAACGTTGACCCCTCACGCATTGAGGAGCTTATTATAAACGGCGCAGAATGTGAGCCCTACATCACAAGCGACACCCGCACCATGATCGACCGTGCAGACGACATGGCTTATGCTATCGGTCTGTTCAAAAAGTTCATGGGTATAAAGAAAATCATCATCGGCATTGAAAACAACAAGCCCGAGGCTATTGCCAACATGCAGAAGCTTGCCGAAAACGACAGCGACATTACCGTAAGCGTTCTGCCCGCAATCTACCCTCAGGGCGGCGAAAAGGTAATGATTTACCACACAACAGGCAAGGTCGTAAAGCTGGGCAAATTGCCGATTGACGTTGGCTGCATTGTTTCAAACTGCACGACCATGGCAGACATCGGCAGATATGCAAAGACGGGTATGCCTCTGGTTGAAAAGTGCATTACCGTTGACGGAAGCGCCGTTAACGAACCTAAGAACGTCATCGTTCCCATTGGTACATCTATGGAGGACGTATTCAACTTCTGCGGCGGATTTAAGAGCGAACCCGGCAAGGTGTTCTATGGCGGCCCCATGATGGGCATTACCGTGCCCGATATCGGTCAGCCGATTCTTAAAAACACAAATGCAATCATCGCTTTCAACGAGAAGGACGCAAGACTTGCCGAGCCCGAGGCTTGCATAAGATGCGGCAAGTGCATAAACATCTGCCCGTTTGGCATCAATCCTCCCCGAATTGAAAGAGCTTTAAGAGAAAAAGACCCCGAAGCAATGATTAAATACGGTGCAAGTGCCTGCATGGAATGCGGCTGCTGCTCGTATGTTTGCCCTGCAAACAGACCTTTGGTTCAGCGCAACAAAATGGCTAAGGGCGAGATAAAAGAACATCAGGCAAGACTTGCCGCAAAGGAGGCGAAAAAATAATGGCTTCAAAGTTAAGACTTTCTGTATCACCTCATATTCACACCCACGAAACAGTTACGGGAATTATGCTTGACGTTATTATTTCGCTTCTTCCCGCAACAATTGCAGGTGCAATAATCTTCGGCTGGCGTGCTTTGTTGGTTGTTGCCGCATGTATTATCACCTGCGTGCTTTCAGAATATATCTTCAACAAAATCGTAAAAGAAAAGCCCACCATCGGTGATTTGAGCGCTGTTGTAACAGGTTTGCTGTTAGGCCTGAATTTGCCTGCTAACATTCCTGTCTGGCAGGCAGTCATCGGCTCGGTTTTTGCCATAATCGTTGTCAAGTGCTTCTTTGGCGGCATGGGCTGTAATCTTGTTAACCCTGCAATCACCGCTCGCGTATTCATGCTTGTAGCATTCGGATCGATGGCTAAGGCTGCATTCCCCGCACTCGATACCGTTTCGACCGCTACACCTCTTTCTGCCGAACAGATGCCTTCTTTAACAACTCTCTTCTTCGGTAACTATGGCGGCGCGATCGGTGAAACCTGTACATTAGCACTTCTCATCGGCGGCATTTATCTTATCGTGCGCCGAGTTATAACATGGCACATTCCCGTGGCATACATCGGCACCGTTTTCCTCTTCACCTTGGTTTTAGAGGGGTTTGACCTTGTTGCCGCACTTTCTGCGATCATGGCAGGCGGCTTGTTCATCGGTGCATTCTTCATGGCAACCGACTATGTTACATCTCCCGAAACCCCTCCCGGAAAGCTTATTTTCGGCTTGGGCGCAGGCATTATCACCGTAATGATCCGCCAGTGGGGCAACTACCCCGAGGGTGTATCCTTTGCGATACTTCTTATGAATATTCTTGACCCCTACATTGGTATCTGGACTGCCAGAAAGGTGTTTGGAGGTGTTAAGGCATGATTAAGATGATGAAAAGCGCACTTGCGTTGACCGTTATATGTGCTGTTGTTGCGTTGCTTCTGGCGGCAACAAACTTTATTACAGCACCTGTTATTTCGGCTAACGATGCAGCAGCCGCAAACGAAGCTTTGCTTGTTGTAATGCCGAACGGAACAGGCTTTGAAGCTGTTGATATTTCTTCCTACACTTTGCCCTCGACAGTTAACGAGGTGTTTAAGGAAGCAAGCGGCGGTTACGTTGTAAAGCTCACCACAGCAGGCTATTCGACCGGAATGGTTATCATGGTCGGCGTTGATGCAAGCGGTACCGTTACGGGTGCTACCTGCCTTGGCTCGAGCGAGACCTTGGGCTATGAAAAGACCTATGGCGAAACAACCGTTGGCGCAACCCTTGAAACCGTTGACGGCTTGGACACCGTTGCAGGTGCAACAAGAACCACCGAGGGTTATAAAAACGCTGTCAAAGACGCTTTGAACACCGCAGTTATCATGGGCGGCGGCAGCGTTGACATAAGAACTCCCGAACA
>JAZSPX010000109.1:0-3887 GCA_045537675.1 Candidatus Faeciplasma sp.
TCTTCCTAAGACCGCTTGGCCTCCGACTTATAGTTGCCCGAGGCGATGGAAGCCTCTCCAAAAGAGGTGTTAGACTGCGCACGGTCTAAAATGCCGTCTAAATAGCCAATCCATTTATCCTGGGTGACGTATATAATTCCAGCGACTAAGATGACCGAGAATATAAAAAGAAGGTTTTTGATTGTTCGCTTGGTTTTTCTTTTGCGTCTTAGCTTTCGCATATCGGTTTCGAATGAGTTGATGCTTGACATGCTTAATTCCTCCTTTTTCTTTAAAAAATAAAAACTTATCAGTAGAATACTTTGTTTAGATATAATCCCTGCGGAGGGACGGTTTTGCCGGCTTTTGTGCGGTCTAAAGACGAGATTATTTGTGGGATTGAATCGTGCGGGAGCTTATCGTCGTTAATGAACAGAAGTGTGCCCACCATTATTCTGACCATGTTGTATAAAAAACCGTCGCCGGATACGGTGAACTTGACTAAGTCCCCTTCTCTTGTAACAGAGAAGTCGAAAATTGTGCGGACGGTGATTTCTTTATCACACGCAGTTGCACAGAAAGATTTGAAATCGTGGGTGCCGATGAAATCTTTGCAGGCTTTGTTCAGCTTGTCAGCATCAATGGGGAACCAGCTGCGGTAGGCAGTATCGGCATAGAAGGGGGATTTTATTTCGCTGTTGTGAATGATGTAAACGTATTCTTTGCCCTTGCAGTCAAACCTTGCGTGGAAGTTATCGTCTGCTTGTTCACATTCAAGAATTGATATATCGGGCGGTAAGACGCCGTTTAGACCGAAGATAACGCCTCGGGGAGTGATTTCGGTTTCGAGTGCGACATTAAAAACAAAGCGGTTTGCATGAACGCCTGCATCGGTGCGGGAGCAGCCGTTGATTGTAACCCTCTCGCCAAGGAGCTTGAAAATTGCGTCCTCGACCGTGCCCTGAACGGTTTTTAAGTCGGGCTGGCGCTGAAAGCCGTGGTAGTTGGTGCCCTTAAAGGACATTGTTACTTTAAAATTTGTCATATCGGCAAAAGTCCATTCAAAACAAAAATTCCTGCCATGAAGATAATTGTTACTGCAACTGCTACCCAGTCACGCTTGCCTGTCTGAAGCTGGCGCATACGGGTTCTTCCCTCTCCTCCGTGATAGCAACGGCATTCCATGGCAAGGGCCAAATCCTCTGCCCTTCTGAACGCAGAGACGAACAAAGGGATTAAGATGGGTATGAGTGCCTTTGCACGCTGAAGAACCGAGCCTGTTTCGAGGTCGGCGCCGCGGGCTTTTTGTGCAGACATTATTTTATCTGCCTCTTCGATTAAAGTGGGAATGAAGCGCAGGGCAATGGTCATCATCATTGCGATTTCGTGCGCAGGGAATTTTATTGCCTTTAAGGGGGATAAAATGCGCTCGATAGCGTCGGTAAGAGTGATGGGCGAGGTGGTATAAGTCAGCAAAGACGTGCCGCAGATGAGGAAAATAATTCTTACTGCCATGAACACCATGGTACGCAGACCTTCGGACGTGATCTTGATTATCCACCACGAGAATAAAAGCGTGCCGCCATCAACAAAAAAGAGGTTTAAAATGCCTGTGAAAATGATGATGGGCAGAATGGGCTTGATGCTTTTAAGCATCATTTTTATAGGGATGCCCGAAATTAAGAAAGCTATGAGAAGATATATCATGCCCACGCCCAGACCCAAAAAGCCTGAAGCCGCAAACAGCATGACAATATATAAAACGGTCAAGAGGATTTTTATGCGGGGGTCGAGCCTGTGAACAAGCGACTTGCCCGGGAAATATTGACCGATAGTTATATCTTTTATCAAAACTTATTATCCTTTCTTTTGCTCTAAAAGTCTTAAAATAAGCTTTTTGGCGTAATCGACAGAGTAAACCTCGTCGGGGAATTCTATTCCCATTTCTTTTAAGCGGACGAACACACGTGTTATCTGAGGGACGGTAAGCCCCATGTCGGTAAGCTCTTTGGCTTTGGCAAAAACACGCTCGGGTGTGTCGTACATGATAACGTTCGATTCGCCCATTACAAGGATTTTGGAAACGGTCTTTGCAACATCCTCCATTGAATGAGAAACAAGCATGACGGTGTTGCCTTTTTCTTTGTGATAGTCTTTGATAAGGCCCAAGATTCGGTCGCGGCCGTGAGGGTCGAGCCCTGCGGTGGGTTCGTCTAAGATCAAGACCTTAGGCTCCATCGCCATGACACCGGCAATGGCAACACGGCGCTTTTGTCCGCCCGAAAGCTCGAACGGGGATTTATTCAAAACCTCGGGTTTTAAGCCGACAAGGCGTGCGGTTTCTTTCACTCTCCTGTCAACCTCGTCCTCGTCAAGTCCCATGTTTTTGGGGCCGAAGGAGATGTCTTTGTAAACAGTCTCCTCGAACAATTGATATTCGGGGTATTGGAAGACAAGACCTACCTTAAAGCGGATATCACGAAGGCGGTGCTTATCGGCAAAAAGCTCCTCGCCATCGACAAAAACCTTGCCCGACGTGGGCTTTAAAAGCCCATTGAAGTGCTGAATGAGGGTTGACTTGCCCGAGCCTGTGTGGCCGATGATGCCAACCATCTCACCCTCGGCAATATCGAGGTTGATGTTATCGAGTGCTACTTTGCGAAAAGGCGTACCCTCGCCGTATATGTGTGTTAAATTTTCAGTTCTTAAAATACCCAACTTGATTATCAGCCTTTCTTTAAAAGCTTATAGAGTGCTTCGACACATTCATCTTCTGATATGATGTCGTTATTTAAGGGGACGCCTGCCTGTATCAAGCCGTGAGTAAGCTCTGTCACCTGAGGGACATCGAGCCCGACGGATTTTAAAAGACCAAGCTGTGAGAAAACTTTTTTAGGCTCGTCATCCAAAATAATTTTGCCGCTGTCGATGACAACAACTCTGCCTGCCTGTGCGGCTTCTTCCATATAGTGAGTAATCAGAATTATGGTTACGCCCATGGAATTGAGCTTTTTGATGGTTTTCATAATCTCGCGTCTGCCAATGGGGTCGAGCATAGCGGTCGGCTCGTCCATTACGATGCACTCGGGATTCATGGCAAGAACACCTGCAATGGCGATTCGTTGCTTCTGTCCGCCTGAAAGCTTGTGAGGGGCATGCTCGCGGTATTTATACATGCCGACAGTGTTCAAAGCCTCGTCGACCGATTCACGGATCTTCGCAGGCTCGACACCGATGTTTTCAAGTGCGAAGGCTACGTCCTCCTCTACAATGGTGGCAACGATCTGGTTATCGGGGTTCTGAAAGACCATTCCGATGGTTTTTCTTATATCGAAAAGGTTGTTTTCGTCAAGCGTGTCCATGCCGTTGATTAACACCTTGCCTGTTTCGGGCAGGTTGATGGCATTGAACATTTTGGCAAGAGTTGACTTGCCAGAGCCGTTGTGACCCAGGATTGCGACAAACTCTCCCCTTTTGATTTCGAGGGACAGCCCCTCTAAAACGGTGTTTTTAACGGGGGGCTCTTCAAAATCGTTGACGTAGGAAAAGCTGACGTTTTGTACTTCAATAAAATTGCTCATGATTTATATCCTATCAGATATTATTTTTATAAATAACTGCGCTATTACTTTTGCCAGATTGCGGTGCTGCCTGCGGGAAGCGGCATGTTGGATTCTTCGACAGGAAGACCGATTTCGTCGGCAGTTACCTTGCCGCCGAACTGCTTGGTTAAAACGTTATCGAGCATGTATGCCATTACCGAGGGAGACAGACCCGTGGTGTAGCTGTTTAAAACGAAGAACAAGGGGTTGTCGCTTAAGACACCTTTGCACAGTCTAATAAGGTCGTAGATGCAGTCTTCAAGCTTCCATACCTCGCCCGAGGGAAGTCGGATCGTAGCCATGTCG
>JAZSPX010000237.1:0-9808 GCA_045537675.1 Candidatus Faeciplasma sp.
CGTGAAATAGCCGAAATAACCCAAAAGTATGGCATATGTCTAGTCGTCGATGCCGCACAGGCAGCAGGCGTTATCCCCGTTACACTAAACATGGGTGCCAACATCATCTGCGCCCCCGGTCACAAAGGCCTTTGCGGTCCCACAGGCACAGGCGTTCTTGTCACCGACGGCAAATTTCCGCTTAAAACCATCATCGAGGGCGGAACAGGCGCCACTTCTCTCGAACTCACACAAACCGACTTCATGCCCGAGCATTTAGAAAGCGGCACGCTCAACACGGCAGGCATCTGTGGGTTAGAGGCAGGCGTTAAATATATAACCATGTTCGGTCTTGAAAACATCTATCACCACGAAAACACACTTTGCGATATTCTCCTCGACGGACTTAAAAACGCCAATGAAATCATAACCTACCGCACAGGCGAGCATTTTGTGCCGCTGGTGTCATTTAACCTGAAAGGCATACCTGCTCACGAGCTTGCAACCGCCCTAAGCCACGAGGGTTTTGCGCTCCGCGGCGGGCTTCATTGTGCGCCCCTTGCGCACAAAACAATCGGCACCCTGCCCGAGGGGACAGTGCGTTTTTCTCCCGGTGTTTTCAACTCTCAAAAAGACACCGTAAACCTTGTAAATACGCTAAAAAAATTCGCAAAATCGGGCATTTAGCTATTGTAATTTTGTGCATTTGCTGATAAAATAAAGATGTATGAAATTAAACTGCCGAGGTTTCGGGCAGTAGGGAAGGAGAAATGCTCGTGGACCGTATTCTTGACTTTTTAGCAAGACTGTCAAGCACCTTGACGACGATTACTTTAATCGACATCATCGATATGCTTTTGCTTATATTCATCATCTACAAAGGCATCAAATTTGTTCGTGAAACCAAGGCTCAACAGCTTATCACGGGTATAATTATTCTCGTAGGCATTTACTTCTTTTCCTCCATGCTCGAGCTTAAGGTCATGTCCTTCCTGCTCGAAAACTTCTTCCAGATCGGTATTTTGGCTCTCGTTGTCGTATTCCAGCCCGAGCTGAGAAGAATTCTTGAACGCGTGGGAAGAACCAACGTTAAATCTCTTAACATGTTCGGCGATCAGGCGCACGCTCAAAGTCAGGCAAACAACTGGATAGCGGCTATTGAAACCATTGGTGAAGCTGTTGACCAGCTTTCCGATACTAACACAGGCGCACTCATCGTTATCGAGCGTACGATCCGCCTTGGCGAGCAGATCGACACCGGCACAGTCCTCGACTGTCAGCCCAGCGTTGCAACCTTTGGCAGCATCTTCTTCCCCAAAACTCCCTTGCACGACGGTGCAGTCGTTATAAGAGATGCAAGAATCCATGCGGCAGGTTGCTTCCTGCCCACTCCTCAGAAGGAGGATAGGATCAACAAGCTTCTCGGTTCCCGTCACCGTGCCGCAATCGGCATGAGTGAAAACTCCGATGCTATCGTAATCGTCGTATCCGAAGAAACGGGTACCATATCCATTGCCGAAAACGGCGAACTTACACGAGGTTACACAAAGGAGCGCCTTATCCAATACCTCAAATCTCAGCTCGTACCCGACACTACACACGATAATAAACTTTTAGGCATGTTTAAATCGGGAAAGGAGCGCTTAAGTGGCAGAAAAAACAGTAAAAACTAAAAAGTCTCCTGCTAAAAACAGCAAAATCATAAACATTGTTCTGGCTGCTGTCATTGGAATTGTTTTGTGGTTTGTCTTAATCCTAACCGCCTTCCCCGAAATTTCAGTTGTCATTAAAGACGTACCTGTCGATGTTTCACTCGATGGCTCCTATGCCGACGTTGCAGGCCTTTCCATTGTGAACATGGATGATACCACGGTTAACGTCAAGCTCAGCGGCCTGCGTTACGTCATTGGCGATTACACAGCCGACGATTTGAAGGTAAGCCTTAACCTCGACGCTGTCCGTGCCTCCGGCTCCTACGAGCTTGCACTCAACGTTTCCAGCGTAAACGGCGATACCTTCACCGTCGACGAAATAGGACCCGAAACCGTCCATGTCGAATTTGACAAGCTTATTACCAAAACCTTCTCTGTTGCAGAGGGTACGCTTGCAGCAGACCTTTCTAACGTAAAGGCTCAGGCAGGATATATTTTAGATGCTGACGAAGTAAAAATAACTCCCAGCTCGGTCACCGTTTCCGGACCTAAGGATTATGTTGACCAGGTAACTTCCTGCGTTATTTCCTTCAAGGGTCAGAATGTGTTCGACAAGTCTACCAACTCGTCCGATACTGTGGCTGTTCTTTACAGCAACGGCGCTGTATTCGAAAACCCGAAGGTTACCCTGAATACCGACACGTTCAACGTGTTAGTACCTGTTTACATGAAGAAAGCTCTTGCTCTTGACGTAGAGGTTCAGCCTTCATTCGATAGCTTCGATATGTCGTCGCTTTCCTACACCATAAATCCTCCCGGCATCACGGTTAGAACGCAGGACGATAGCATTGAAAACCTTTCCGAAATCTTCCTTGGTTACATCGACCTTCGTAACGTAGGTCTTGGAATAAATTCCATACACGAATTCCAGATTCCCGAAAGTGACCGTTATACCAACATTTCGGGCAACGAGACCGCACAGGTTATCTTTAATCTCGACGGTTATTCAAGTAAGGATATCTCCATTCCCAATTCCCGAATTTACTTTATCAACGCACCCGAGAATTACAGATGTACCGTCGAGCAGGAGAAGATAAGAAACGTCACAGTTGTCGGCCCTGCTGATATCATCAACCAGATAGATGCTTCAGACGTCGTCGCTCAGATCGACCTGTCCGACTACAACGTTGTCGAGGGTGACCAGATAATGACCGTTACCGTATTCCTGCCCAATTATGACAATGTTTGGTGCATGGGTATTCACAAGGTATATTGCAGCATTAACGAGGTTGTTCCCGAAATAACCGAAGGGTTAGAGGGCGAAGTTCTCCCCGAAAACGGTGAAGTAGTTGCCGACGAACAGACTGATAACGAATAAATAATACTTATGCGTAGGATGAGGGTGCGCCTTCATCCTACTGTGTTTTAAAAAAGGAAGTGAGTTAGTGTCTCTGATTTTACAAAACATAAAAACCAAAGTCGGCGCCTCGAAAGACGAAATCATCGCTACGGCAATAAAGCTTTTCGGAATTAAAATAAGCGATGTGAAATCGGCAGGCATATATAAATCCTCGGTCGATGCAAGAAAGCGAGAGGATATTCACTTTGTCAGCTCGGTTTTGGTAACCCTTTCAAACGAGGGGCTTGAGAAGTCCGTTGCCAAGCGCAACAAAAATGCCAAATTCCACGAAGAGGCTAAAATAAATCCCAAAGTATCAACCAACAAAAAATCGGGCAGGGTAGTGGTTGCCGGCTTCGGCCCTGCGGGTATGTTCTGTGCTTTGCTTCTTTCCGAATTCGGCTATAATCCAATCGTTCTTGAACGTGGCGACGAGGTCGATTCCCGTGTTAAAAAGGTTGAGTCCTTCTTTTCGGGAGGGGAGCTTGATACCGAAACCAACGTCCAGTTTGGCGAGGGTGGCGCAGGCACTTTCTCTGACGGCAAGCTCATGACCCGTATCAGCGACCCACTGTGCCGTTATATTCTCGCCCGCCTTGTCGAGCTTGGCGCCCCCGGAGAAATTTTGTTCGAAGCTAAGCCTCACATCGGCACAGACAAGCTCCGCTCGGTCGTTAAAGCAATCCGCCAAAGAATTATTAAAAACGGCGGCGAAATCCGCTTTCTAACCAAGCTTGAAGAAATTAACCTTGTAAACAACGAAATTAAAGGCGTTACTGCCTCAAATTGCGATATAGAAACCTCGGCACTTGTCCTTGCAATCGGACATTCCGCGCGTGACACCTTCGAAATGCTTTTGAACAAAGGCATTGTTATGGAACCTAAGGCGTTTTCAGTCGGTGCCCGAATTGAACATAAACAGTCAAGTGTTGATAAAAGCCTTTACGGCGACCTTGCTGAAAAGCTTTCGCTTCCAAAAGGCGAATATCAGCTCTCGCACCGCCGACCCGACGGCAGAGCAGTATACACATTCTGCATGTGCCCGGGTGGCACAGTTGTTGCTGCCGCAAGCGAGCGTGAAACCGTTGTCACAAACGGCATGAGCGAATATCTGAGAGACGGCGAAAATGCAAATGCCGCACTTGTTGTCAGCGTTTCGAAAGATGATTTCGGCTCGGGAATATTAGACGGTGTCGATTTTGCCCGAAGCCTTGAAAAGCGTGCCTATAATCTCAGCGGCAGTTACAAAGCTCCTGCTTCAACCGTTGGCAGCTTTTTAGAGGGTACAAGCCACTCATCAAATATCATTCCTTCCTATCGCCCGGGCGTTGTCGAAACTGACCTTAATAAGCTTTTCCCATCTTTCGTCAGCGAAATGATGCGTGAAGGCTTGCGCAAGTTTTCACATCAAATGGCATGCTTCGGCGACATGGGCGCTCTGCTTACTGCCCCCGAAACACGAACTTCATCGCCCGTAAGAATTACAAGAGGGGAGAGCCTTACCGCCCTTGGCATATCTAACCTCTACCCCTGCGGAGAGGGAGCAGGATATGCAGGCGGCATCGTCTCTGCCGCTGTTGACGGCGTTAAGGTTGCCATCAAAATAATTGAATCAATCGCACCCTGCAGTGAATAAAAACACCCCCACCTATCCTTACGATAGGTGGGGGTTCAGCTTTCATGCGCCACCGCCCGCCGACGCTTGCCCCTTTGTCGCAAGCGCTGCGCCATGCGACGGCGCCAACAAAACACAGGTTTATTTTCTTCTCACAAACAACTGCATAATTCCCGAAACTATCGGCACAGCCGCCGCAAATGCCAAAGAAATAAGCATTTCATGCCCCGATAAAGCAACCGTCTGCATAACGCTTTGCAATGGCGTCAGATATATACACGCCGCTAATATTGCACCCGAAATAATTACCGACCATATCAGCGCCCTGTTACCGAACGGATTTAGCGCAAAAATAGATTTTTCCTCGCTCCTGCACTCAAAAACGTGAATAAGCTGTGACATAATAAGCGTCACAAGTGCCGCTGTGCGTGCCGTTTCAATCGCCATGCCCATCTGCAAGAGGTAGATAAAGCACCCAAGCGTGCAAAGTCCGATAAGTATTCCTCGTGTAATTATCTTTCTTAAAAGCCCACGGCTGAAGAAGTCGCCCGAAAAGTCCTGCGGTTTGCGTTTCATAATGCTTTCTTCGCTTTTTTCAAGTCCCAAAGCAATGGCAGGCAAGCCGTCTGTCACAAGGTTAACAAGCAAAATCTGCGTCGGCAACAGCACAACAGGCATTCCAAGAATAATTGTAAGAAACATTACCATAACCTCGCCAATGTTGCACGAAATAAGGTACCTCACAAACTTTCTAATGTTAGAATATATCGTGCGCCCTTGCTTAACCGCCGCGCAAAGTGTTGCAAAGTTGTCGTCTAAAAGAATTATATCTGCCGCTTGCTTGCTCACATCTGTGCCCGAAAGTCCCATCGCAACACCAATGTCAGCTTCTTTGATCGCTGCGGCATCGTTCACGCCGTCGCCCGTCATTGCAACAGTTTCGCCCAAAGCCTTATATGCCGAAACGATCCTCAGTTTATCCTCGGGACTGACCCTTGCAAATACGCTTATCTTTTTAAGCCTCGACTTGAATTCCTCGTCAGAAAGCTTTTTTAAATCCTCGCTCGAAACTACCAGCTCGCCATTCTCCAAAAGCCCCACCTGTCTTGCAATCGCCGCTGCTGTAAGCTTATGGTCACCCGTTATCATAACCACCTTAATTCCGGCCTTCTTACAGCTTGTAACTGCCCTTCTTGCCTCTTTTCGGGGAGGGTCCTGCATTCCCATCAGTCCCAAAAACGTTTCGCACCCGTTAGCGTCTGTAAAGCTGAATGCCAGTACACGCAGTGCGTTTTCGGCATATCTGTCTGCCTGCTCGAAAATCTCCTTTTTAACCCGTTTGGTGAGTGGGACAGCACCCGTTTCACCCATAATCATATCGCACCTGTTTAAGATCACATCGCACGCACCCTTGGAAAAATCCATCACCTCGCCCATGCTCTTAACTTTAACGCTCATCATTTTCAAGTCGCTGTCAAAGGGCATTTCACTCACTCTTAAATAGCTTTTCAGCGATTCTTTAGTCACCCCACACTTTGCCGCCGCCACCAAAAGTGCAACTTCGGTCGGGTCACCAATCATTTCATTCTCAGTTAAAGAGGTTAGTGCCGCGTTATTACACAACACAGCACACTTCAAAAGCGTATTAACACAGCTTCCAACGTCAGCCTTTCTGCCCTCATGAAGCAAATTACCTTTTGAAGAATTACCACTGCCTGTAAAGCTATAATCCTTTCCATTTGCCCACATAGCTGTTACTGTCATCTTGTTCTGCGTAAGGGTACCTGTCTTATCTGTGCAAATAACAGTTGTGCAACCAAGTGTCTCAACCGAGTGCAGTTTATGCACCAAAGCCTTCTGTTTAAGCATTCTTCTTACTGCAAGTGCCAAAGCAATCGTCACCGTTGCCGGCAACCCCTCGGGGATAGCCGCAATAGCAATGGTTATGCCAATCATCAACATGTCAAAAATCGGCTCGCCTCTTAAAATTCCTGCCGCCGCAACAACCAAACACACACCAATGCAGATGATTGAAAGCACAACCCCAAGCCTGCCAAGCTTTTTCTGCAAAGGTGTTTTGTCGTCTCCCGCATTTTCAATAAGCTTAGAGACCTTGCCCATTTCAGTCAGCATTCCTGTGTTTATAACTTCGCAAACAGCCGTGCCCTTTGTCACCGCCGTGCCCATATATGTAAAGTCAGTCTTGTTTACAGCAACAGATTCACCTGTCAGCATCGACTCATCGCACATCAGCTCACTTTGAGATATAATTTTGCCGTCAGCAGGCACTCTGTCGCCTGCCTCAAGCAAAAACACATCGCCCACAACAAGCTCGCTTGCCTCAATTTTTTGCTTTTTGCCGTCTCGAATAACAGTTGCTGTCGGAGCTGTCATCGTCTCCAAGGCTTCAAGGGTTTTCTCAGTCTTATATTCCTGCACAAACCCAAGCACAGCGTCCATCAAAACAATCGCAATCATCGTCAGTGCGTCATAAACCTCGCCCATAAACGCCGAGATGACCGTTGCCGCCAGCAAAATAAGCACCATAACGTCTTTAAACTGCGATAAAAACAGCACAACCAAGCTCTGTTTCTTGCCGCTTTCAAGCCTGTTTTCGCCGTTCTCTTTAAGCCTTTTCTTCGCCTCAACCGAGCTGAGCCCCATATCATAAATATCCATCATATAAAAAACTCCCTTTCATTAACTCGTCCTTGTAACGAGTCTATGAAAAGGAGTGTAAATTTATTCGTACAAACTATCCTGCCAGCACAGCTTCAATTCTTGCAAGCTCTTCGTCTGTAAAGTCAAGCTTATCAACAATTCTTGCGTTGTCCTCAATCTGGCTCACTCTGCTTGCACCAATCAAAACAGTTGTAACCTTCTTGCTTCTTAACACCCACGAAAGTGCCATCTGCGCTAATGTCTGCCCTCTAAGCGAGGCGATATCGTTCAAAGCTTCAAGCTTTTTCAAAAGCTCGGGCGTAATAGAAGACGACTTCAAAAACTGTCCTCTTGCCGCCCTGCTGTCCGAGGGGATACCTCTAAGGTATCTATCCGTCAGCAAGCCCTGTGCCAAGGGGCTAAAGCAAATGCAGCCGGCTCCAACGTTTTCAAGAGTATCAAGCAAGCCGTCGTTTTCAACCCAGCGGTTAAGCATACTATAGCTTACCTGGTTAATCAAAAGCGGCACACCGTTTTCTTTCAAGAGGCGTGCAGCCTCTTTCGTCCCTGCCGAGCCATAGTTAGAAATACCCACATACAAAGCTTTTCCCTGCTTAACAATGTCCGAAAGCGCGCTCATGGTTTCCTCCAAGGGCGTGTTTCCGTCCGGCACGTGATGATAGAAAATATCAACATAATCAAGTCCCATGCGCTTTAAGCTCTGGTCAAGGCTTGCCATCAAATACTTCCTCGAGCCGCCAATGCCGTAAGGCCCTTTCCACATGTCAAAGCCTGCTTTTGTCGAAATAATCATCTCGTCTCTGTAAGGGCGCATATCCATATCCATAATTCTGCCGAAGTTTTCTTCTGCCGAACCGTAAACAGGGCCATAGTTATTCGCAAGGTCAAAATGAGTAATGCCAAGGTCAAAAGCACGCTTAATCATCGCTCTCTGGTTTTCAAACGGGTCTACTGAGCCAAAGTTGTGCCAAAGGCCCAAAGCCACTCTCGGTAACTGAAGTCCGCTTTTGCCGCACTTAATATATTTCATTCTGCCGTCATATCGGCTTTCGTCTGCTCTATAAACGTCATGCATAATTAAACCTCCAAGCGCTTACTTGCAATATGCCTTAACTATCTCGCCGACATAAACCGTATGTAAGTCTCTGTTGGGGTAGTCGCGTTCCAGAACGTCCTTGTCAACAAAGCTTTCAGCCGTCATTTCCTGAGCATAAAGCTTGCGGCAGACAAGAACAAGGTCAGCTTCCTCAAATGCAACGCTTCCGTCAACAAACCAAGGGGTAATGCCTGTTTCCTTAGCCTTGTCATAATCCCTGCCCGAATACTTTCCGCAAAAAGCAAGAGCCTTTTGGTAACCGTCAGGGAAGAACGTAAGGGTAAACGTATCAGCCTCGTCAACAAATTTCTTTGTATATCTCTGAGGTCTGATGTAAACGGTAGCAACGTTTTTGCCCCACAAAACACCCACACCGCCCCACGAGGCTGTCATGGTGTTATAAGTCTCCTCATTTCCTGCCGAAATAAGGCACCAGTCCTTGCCGATTCTTTCAAACGGGTTAAACGTCAGCTTGCTAATATCAAATTCCTTAAGCATAAACTCAGTCCTTTCTAATTTTCTTTATTAAAAAGAGTGATAAACCGTTCGCTTATCACTCTTTCAAAATCATTACTTCTTATGCTGTTCCAAAAGTGCCTTAACCTTTGCCGAGGGGTCGATAATATCGCTAACCGACATGTCGTGGTTAAGTGCGGCAACAAAATAAGAAACATACTTTGTGCAGTCAACCAGATGGAACCATTCGCGGCTCTTAAGCTCATCTGTGGCATAGGTAAGGTTTGTGCCGTAAACGCCGTCGATCATACCTTCAGCATAAGCCTTGTCAAAGCTTGCAAGGCCGTTTGTAAAGATAGAATATGTGGCGTAAGCAAACACTCTCTTTGCCTTTCTGTTCTTAAGCTCATAAGCAAGGTCAAGCATCGATTCGCCCGAGGAGATAATATCGTCAGCAATAAATACGTCCTTGCCTGCAACGTCGTCACCCAAATATTCATGTGCAACAATGGGGTTGCGGCCGTTGATGATTACCGAATAGTCACGTCTCTTATAGAACATGCCAAGGTCAACACCCATAACAGAAGCATAATACATGTTTCTTGCCATTGCACCTTCGTCGGGTGATACAACCATCATATGCTCCTTATCGCAGATGATGTCATTCTTCGAGTTAAGAAGGGTCTTAAGCACCTGGTAAGAGGGGATAATGTTGTCAAATCCCATAAGTGGTACAGCGTTCATAACTCTTGGGTCGTGTGCGTCAAATGTCAGAATGTTTTCTACACCCATCGACTGAAGCTCCTGAAGCATCCAAGCGCAGTCCAACGATTCGCGGTAGCTTCTTCTGTGCTGTCTGCCGCCGTAAAGCAAGGGCATAATTACGTTGATTCTGTGAGCCTTACCGCCTGCAGCCTGAATAATACGCT
>JAZSPX010000186.1:0-7404 GCA_045537675.1 Candidatus Faeciplasma sp.
TAGAGCACTACAAGTAGCTTTAGTAGTAATAGTAAACGTTCGCTATCACTCACGTTAACTATAGAAAAACGGCTGTCGGAATGAAATTCCTTCCTGCCGCAGGCGGCATCGGCAGGCTTACCACCCAAAGCAAAAAGGCGACCCATAGGATCGCCTTTAATTATATGTCTATCTTAACATCAAGCGTGGAAAAATTGCGGTTTCACCGTAGGTGAAATTGCGGAGTTTCGCTCCGCAAAGCAATTTCTTCCTAAAGCTAATTTTGCGAAGCAAAATTAGCGTTGTACTCTGCCCGAACCGTCGCCGCCTGCAAGCTTTTCAACCTCGGAAACGCTTACGCGGTTATAGTCGCCCTCTACCGAGTGCTTGAGTGCGGAAGCCGCAACTGCAAACTCGATAGCGTCCTTCGAGGACTTGCCCGAAAGGATAGAGTAAATAAGTCCGCCGCCAAAGCTGTCGCCGCCGCCAACACGGTCAACAATGTGCAGGTGGTAAGACTTCGAGAAGTAATAATCCTCGCCGTCGTAAAGCATGCCAGCCCAGTCGTTATCGCTGGCAGAAATGGAGGTTCTTAAAGTAATTGCAACCTTGCTAAAGCCGAATTTGTCAGCCAGCTGCTTTGCAACGCTCTTATATCCGTCGTGGTTGAGTTTGCCGCCGTAAATGTCGGTGCCTTCAGCTTCAATTCCGAAAACGTCCTTAGCGTCCTCTTCGTTCGAGATGCAAACGTCAACATATTTGCAAAGCTCGCTCATTGCCTTGTTAGCTTCTGCTCTTGTCCAAAGCTTGCCGCGATAGTTAAGGTCGCAAGAAATTGTCACGCCGCGTTCCTTTGCGGCAATGCAAGCCTCTTTACAAATTTCAACAACGTTTTCGCCCAAAGCAGGGGTAATGCCTGTGAAGTGGAACCAGTCAGCACCTTCAAAAATGCTGTCCCAGTCAAAGTCGGCGGTGGTTGCCTGCTGAATTGCAGAATACTTTCTGTCGTAAATGCAGACAGAACCTCTCTGCGAAGCGCCCTTTTCGAGGTAGTAGATACCAACTCTTTCGCCGCCGCGAACAATTTTAGAGGTATCAACGCCGAAGTAGCGCAAGGAATCAACTGCTGCCTGACCGATTGCATGCTTGGGAAGCTTGGTAACGTAAACGCTTTCAAGGCCATAGTTTGCAAGGCTTACTGCAACGTTGGCTTCGCCGCCGCCGAAGGTTGCCTGCATCTGATCATTCTGAAAGAATCTGTAATATCCGTTGGGTGCGAGTCTTAACATGATCTCGCCGAAAGTAACTACCTTTGCCATTATTTATTCTCCTCCATCTTTTCAAGTGCTTCCTTTACAAAGAAGCTGCCACCGATTGCTTCGATCTTATCGAATGCCAAGAACTCATCAATATTGCTTCTGTCAACGCCGCCGGTGGGAATGAACTTGACCTGCGGGAAGGGAGCAGACAAAGCCTTGAGTGCTTTAAGTCCGCCATAGATGTTTGCGGGGAAGAACTTAACAACGTTAATGCCAAGCTCGAGTGCCTGCATGATTTCGGTAGGGGTAACACAGCCGGGATAGTAGGGAATGTTTCTTTCCTTGCAGATTTTTGCAACTGCAACCGAAAGACCGGGTGAAACGATGAACTGTGCGCCTGCTGCAAGTGCTGCTTCGCACTGCTGGGCGTTAATAACGGTGCCTGCACCGATGCTCATTTCGGGATAGTTTTTGCAAGCGTATTCAATAGCCTCGGCAGCGCAGGCTGTACGGAAGGTTATTTCGGCACAGTTGATGCCAACGCCTTTTAATGCGGTCAAAATCTTATCTGTTTCAGATAATTCCTTGATAACCACAACGGGTACGTATTTTTCCATATCTATTTCTCCTTATGTTAAAAATATATAACGTCCAAAAGCTTATTTCTTATCGAACTTTTCAAGATAGTCCCAAACGCCGAGCATATACATAATGCCCAATGCTCTGTCATAAAGTCCGTAACCGGGGCGAACGTTACCGGGGCCTTCGTTCCAAAGCTGTCTGCCGTGGTCGGGTCTGATATAACCTTCAAAGCCGCAGTCGTGGTAAGCCTTCAAAATGTCCAAAATGCCGGTGTCGCCGTCACAGTCGCGGTGGCTTGCTTCCGAGAAGTCGCCGTTTTCAAAGTGCTTAACGTTTCTAATGTGTGCAAAAGCAATTCTGTCGCAATGCTTTCTGACAATGTCTGCCACGTTGTTGTCGGGGTTTGCGTTAAGGCTGCCCGAGCAAAGGGTGAGGCAGTTATATTCGTCGTCTACCATTGTCAGGAAGCGGTTGATGTTTTCTTCGTTGACAAGCAAACGGGGAAGACCGAAAATATCCCACGGCGGGTCATCCATATGTATCGCCATTTTGATGTCACACTCGCGGCAGGTAGGCATAATAGCCTCTAAGAAATATTTAAGGTTTGCCCAAAGCTTTTCGTGGTCAACGCCCTCATACTTTTTAAACAGCTCGTCAAGCTTTGCCATTCTTTCAGGCTCCCAGCCGGGGAAGGACATGTTGTACTTTTCGGTAAAGCCCAAAATATATTCCGCCATTGCGTTATAGTCGTCCTGAATCATGTTCTTTTCATAGAACAAAGCGGTCGAACCGTCTCCCACGGGGTGGAACAGGTCGCTTCTTGTCCAGTCGAAAACAGGCATGAAGTTATAGCAGATTACCTTTACGCCGAACTTTGCAAGGTTTTTAATGCACTGCTTATAGTTTTCGATATACATATCCCTTGTCGGCAAACCGATTTTAATGTCATCGTGAACGTTTACCGACTCGACAACGTCCATGTTGAAGCCATATTCGTCGAGCTGTCTTTTAACCTCGGCAATTTCGTCCTCCTGCCAGATTTCGCCGGGCATTTTGTCGTGCAAAGCCCAAACAATGCCCTCTACGCCGGGAATCTGCTTGATATCCGACAGCTTAATGTTGTCGTTACCTTCGCCATACCATCTGAAAGTCATTTTCATTGGCATAATTTTTTCCTCCTTATTTTAAGAAAAATTAATTTACGCTTTTTATATCATTCAAACGAAAAGCTTTTTCTATACTCTGTGGGGGTTTTGCCCACCACGCCCTTGAACAGCCTGCAAAAATAATGAAAATCCAAAATTCCGCAGTGCTGTGCAATCGTCTGCACCTGCAGGCTTGTGTTTTTTAACAGGTGCTTTGCCAGACTTATCCGCTTTGTGTTTACATAATCGGTAAGCGTCTGCCCCGTTACGCTTTTAAACAGGTTAGAAAAATAAGCGGGGCTTACGTTGTTCATCTCCGCCATTGCTTTAAGGCTCAAATCACCTGTCAGGTCGGTCTCTATCCTGATTATGGCCTTTTGTACCAACGGCGAATACTTTTTTACCGACTGCTTTTTTACAAGTCTGCAATATGCCCTTAAAATCTCGGGCATAAGCTTATATATCGCTTCTAACGAACGGGTTGTCTCTATCTTTTTGGCAAAGTCCGAGGAGATAGAGTCGATATGCACAGGGTGCACACCACCCGTTTCTGCCGCCTTGCGGAACAGTGTATTCATTATTATACAATAGTTTTTCACATTTCGCAATTGGTCAGGGGTCCTATTTTCTAAAGCAAGTGTAGAAAAATTAGCCATCATAAGCTCCGCTTTATGTATATTTCCCTGAGAAACCGCATTTATAAGTTCGTTTTCGTAATTATACCGTGTTTCAACGATCTGTGCCGTAAGCATTGCGTCGTCGGCCGAGGACTTGGGCCTTGCGCTTAAAGGCATAAATGCCGCAGAATCGGAAAGATTAATATCGACACTTTCAAAGCCGTCTGCTCCCCACAAATGCTCACCAAAGGCATTTATCATGGCAAGCACATGGTTTTCCTCCCTTATTACGGGCAGCGAGGTGTAAAACAGCTCAAGCTCTTTAAACATTTTTGCCGGCAGGCCCGAGCTTTCTGCCTTTTCCATCAGCTGTTGGCGCGTCAGGTCCTCGTCCACAAACGGGCCGATGAACAAAATCCTTCTTTCCTGCAAAAAGGGCAGCTCGAAAAAGATATATCTGCACCAGAACACGTCCGTCACACGGTAAACAGTGTTTTCAAGAATTTCGGGGAAGAAGTCGAAAAACGTTTCTTTTCCCGAATGTCCGTCAAAAAGCTTTCTTAACCCGTTGTCGATCCTTTCGTCAAGGGCTTTCGTCGGGTCGAGGATAAGTGCCTGCAAGTGGCACTTGTCTAAAATCTTTCTTAAAAACACAAGCTCGCTTTCGTAAAACATTTTCCAGCTCCTTTGCGTTGTTAAAAATCACAAATAAATCTAACTTTTAAAATTATTATAGTATATATTTTTAATGTTTTCAACCGTTTTTGCACATGTTATATTAAAATAGTGCTAAAATGCATTAAATTTGTGCTAACTATAATTTTGCCTTTACCTTATAATATAGTTGTACCCGTGGCTTAACGGGAAAACTAAATTTTTACCGCCGTTTTTCGGCTTTAAGAAAGGATTGTTATTATGGAAACTAATCGCAAATCCCGACCTTTTGGTATTCGTGACAGTATTGCCTATGCTGCCGGTGACCTTGGCTGTAACATGAGCTTTGCCCTTAAAGGCACAATGGCTTTGTTCTGGACACAGGTTATGGGCATGAGCGCATGGTACTCTTTGCTTCTGATAATCGTTCAGGTGTGGGACGCTATCAACGACCCGCTTATCGGCTCTATTATCGACGCTGACAGACGCAAATATAAAAGAAACAAGTTCCTGGCTTACATATGGTTCGGCTCCATCGGCCTTATCGTAGGCGGTGCTTGCTGCTTCCTTCCTTTCCCCGGCGCTCCCGTCTGGGCTAAGTTCATCATCTTCATCGCAGGCTACGTCGTTTGGGACGCTTTCTATACCATTGCAAACGTTCCCTACGGTTCGCTTCTGTCCCTCATTTCGACAGACCCCGCTGACCGCGCTTCCCTCTCTGCATGGAGATCTATCGGCTCCATGGTCGGCAACATGCTTCCCATGGTAATCCTTCCCTTCCTTATTTATAACGAGGACGAATCCTTGAACGGCACCATGGTATTCGTTGCTGCTTTGGTAATGGGTGTTCTGGGCTTCATCTGCTTCCAGTTCATGATCAAAAACACCGAGATCCGTGTTGACACCGACGTTGCAGTTAACGAAGATCAGCCCAAGTTCAACGTGTTTGAAGCGCTTAAGAACTTCATTCACAACCGCCCCGCAGTCGGTGCAACCATCGCTGCAATGGGCATGTTCATCGGCATGCAGGGTGCTGCTACCGCTGTTTCCGTCACTTTCCAGATCTACTTCAAGAACACCGAGATTTCGGGTATCGTTCAGCTCTTTGCAATGATCCCGATCATCTTGTTCACTCCTTTGGCAAGAAGAATGGTTACCAAATACGGTAAGAAAGAGCTTTCCGTTGTCGGCGCTATCTGCTCCATCATCGGCGGTCTTGGCTTATTCATCATCACTCCCAACAACACTAACTTAGACCTTCTTATCTACATTCTCTGCCAGCTCGTTTACAGCCTTGGCCTTGGCATCTACTCCACAGTTTCGTGGGCAATGATGGGCGACGCTATCGACTATAACGAATGGAAGACCGGCAAGCGTGAAGAAGGCGTTGTATATTCGTTGCATTCCTTCTTCAGAAAGCTCGCTCAGGGCGTAGGCCCCGCAGTTGCTTTGCTCATCATGCAGGGCATGGGTTATAAGAATAACGCCATCGACCCTGAAACAGGCGCCGCATTCATCGACGTTAACCTTCTTTCTTGGGACTTCGCAGTAGAGCTTCGTACACTCGTAGCTATCCTCTTCTTGGTTGCTGCTGTAATGCAGTTTGTTGGCCTCGGCCTTGTTTACAACCTCGACAAGAAGACCCTTGCAGTTATGAACGAAGCACTTAACCGCAAAACAGAAGCTGACGGCCTTCTCGTTCCCGCAACAGAAGGCGCTGACAACTTAGCATAATAAATTACGGTGTCCGATTGGAAAACACAGTCGGACACCTTAAAAAACATTAACACCATATTATTTTTTTCGGAGGCACAAAACAATGAGAAATGTTGTTAATCTTAACCGCAAGTGGGCTTTTTCAAAGCTTTGCGACACCTTACCCACTGAAATCTCGAACAAATGGGATTTTGTAAACCTGCCCCATTCGTGGAACGCTATTGACGGGCAGGACGGCGACAACGACTTCTATCGCGGCACCGCTTACTATGCAAAGACAATCAGCAAAACCGATTTGCCCGAGGCTGACCTTTACTATCTTGAAATTAAGGGCGCAAACTCCTCGGCAGACGTTTATTTGAACGGCAAGCACTTAGCCCACCACGACGGCGGCTATTCCACATGGCGTGTTAACCTTACCGAAGGCTTAGAGCTTACTAACCTTTTGGTTATCAAGGTCGATAACTCGGCTAACGAGACCGTTTACCCCCAGATGGCAGACTTCACCTTCTATGGCGGTATCTACCGCGACGTTAACCTTATCTGTGTTAACAAGTCCCACTTCGACCTTGATTATTACGGCGGCCCCGGCATTAAGATCACACCCGAAATCGTGGGCGACAACGCAAACGTTGAAATTGAGGTTTACGTTACAAATTCCGAGTTAGGACAGGATATCCGCTATGTTATCGAGGGTAAAGAGGGTAACACCGTTGCCGAAGTTGTAACCAACGACACAAAGGTTGTTTTGCCCATTGAAAACGTAACCCTTTGGAACGGCAGAATCAACCCTTATCTTTACACCGCAAAGGCAGAGCTTTTGAAGGACGGCGAGGTTTTGGATAATATTTCTTCCCGCTTTGGCTGCCGCACCTTTAAAATCGACCCCGAAAACGGCTTTATCTTAAACGGCAAGGAATATCCTTTGCGCGGTGTTTCCCGCCACCAGGACAGATGGGGCGTTGGTAACGCTTTGCTGCCCGAGCACCACAAAGAAGACATCGAGCTTATTTATGAAGTAGGTGCTACCACCATACGTCTTGCTCACTATCAGCACGACCAGTACTTCTATGACCTTTGTGACGAATACGGTCTTGTCATCTGGGCAGAAATCCCCTATATTTCAAAGCATATGCCCACCGGACGTGAGAACACCATTTCGCAGATGACCGAGCTTATTACCCAAAACTACAACCACCCCTGTATTGTTGTTTGGGGACTTTCTAACGAAATCGGTATTGGCGGCAGCGATAACGATTTACTTGAAAACCACAACATTCTTAACGATATGTGTCACGAAATGGATAAGACACGTCTTACCACCATTGCCGCAGTTTCAATGTGCAAAATGGATGACCCATATTTGCAGATTCCCGACGTCGTTTCCTACAACCATTATTTCGGTTGGTATGGCGGCGACACCGATATGAACGGACCTTGGTTTGACAAGTT
>JAZSPX010000193.1:0-4275 GCA_045537675.1 Candidatus Faeciplasma sp.
GAGGGCGGTATCTTCCTTTGGTGCACATTGCCCGAAAGCATTAAGCTTGGCGACTTTGTGGCCAAAGCGGTCGAAAACAACGTTTTCGTTGTTCCCGGAACAGCGTTTACACCCGACGAGGACGAGGTTACATATTCGTTCAGACTTAACTATTCTATGCCCTCGGACGAGGATATTGACAAGGGTGTTAAGATTTTGGCAGACATTATTAAAGAACTGTTATAAAAACAAAAAGCACTTACCGTTAATCGGTAGGTGCTTATTTTTTTGTTATTCAACTTCGGTGACTATAAGTGTTTCACCGTCAACCCTGAAGCTGACTGAATATTTGCCGTAATCCATGGTGTAAACACGCTCGGGGTCGTGCTGATAGCTTGGGCGAGGGTCGTTTTTAAGTACCTCGCACAAAGGGGTGCGGTCTTTTTCGTCCACCTTGCTCAAAAGCTCGCCGCTGAAGTCGAGGGTTAATGCATAGCCAACAAAATCATCGGCAAAGCCGCTTACAGCGTCGGGGTGCGAGTCGGCATAGGCGATATATGGCTTAACGTCAAAAATCGGGGTGCCGTTCATAAGGTCGGCGCCTGTTACCAAAAGCACCTTGCCTTGGTCGTGGGTGTCGGCAACACCCACAAGCTTAACGCTTGAAAGCCCCAGATTGTTCGGCCTGAAGGGCGAGCGTGTTGCAAAAACGCCCACTCTTTTGTTCCCTCCAAGGCGAGGGGGGCGTACAGTCGGGCTCCACGTGTCCCTTACCGCCTCGGAAAACTGCCAGATAAGCCACAGATGAGAATAGCCTTCTATTCCACGCAGGGCTTCGGCGCTTCTGAACTCGGGCTCGAACACGATTTTTGAAACCATGCCGTTGACAAGCCCACTTTGACGAGGTATTCCAAACTTCGACGGAAAATCGTTTTCGATGTGCGCAATTTGTTTTATCGAAAATTCCACCTTCAGCCCTCCTTTTAAATGATATTTAATTATAACGCAAACGCATGCTGCACGCAAGTAAAATCTTGAAAAGAGGGTGCAAAAGTGCTAAAATGGGCATAATACTTAAAAACACGAAAGAAGATTAAAAATGATAAACGAAAAAGAGCATTCATATAAAACCTATTGCGATGTTTCAATGTTCGACGCAACGGGTGCCATGAAGCCCGACGCTTTGCAGCGAATTTGCGTCGGCGTTGTTGAAAAGCATTTGAACGTTATGAATCTTGACGTTGAAAGCCTTGTTGAACGCTTTGGCGTTTCGTGGGTTTTGCTTTCAATGACTATTGATATAAAGCGCCCACTTGTTTCGGGCGAGACGGTAACTACCCAAACTTGGCACACCTTCCGCAAAGGCTCGGCTTACCGCCGAGATTTGATTCTTAAAGACGATAAAGGCGAGGTTGTGGCGGTTGCGGCAACGTTTTCAAGCCTTTTTGACATTAAGACACGCCGCATCTGCACAGATAAGTCCGTTCACGAGGTCGTAGCTATCCCCGACGGTGAGCCGCTGTTAGAGGCTTCAAGCAGAATTAAGCTTAATCCCGACGATTTTGAAGTCAACGAAGCTCTTTCGGTTCGTCCCAACTGGATTGACGCTGTGGGACACGTTAACAACTTCCGCTATGGCGAGATGGCTTATGACACCCTTACCCCCGAAAAGCGTTCGGCACTTAAACAGCTTAAACGCTTCGAGATTTACTTCACGGGTGAGCTTAAGCTTGGCGAAAACGTTGTCATAAAGTCACAGCAGGGCGAGGACGCGGTGACGGTTGCAGGTGTGCGCTCGTCGGACGAAAGGACGGCTTTTGTTGCGAAACTCAGTTTTTAGGGGCGATTAGCGGCAAATTTGTGCGTCTCAAGCGGACAAACCCGCTTGTCTGCTTTAACACCTCACAAAAAAATAACCGCAGGAAAAATTGATTTTTTGCACTATTAACAAACTTTTCAAAAACACTATACAGCGCAAAAAAAGTGTGATAAAATACTTTTGGAAATTTGTCCTTATATAATTAAAGGAGTGTTTTAACATGAAAAAACTTTATGAAGGAAAAACAAAAGACGTTTATCAGCTTGAAAACGGCAACGTATTGCTTAAGTTCAAGGATGACTGCACCGGCAAGGACGGCGTTTTCGATCCCGGTGAGAACTCTGTAGGTCTTACTATCGAGGGTATCGGCAAGGCTAACCTTGAAACCTCTATCCACTACTTCGAACTTTGCAAGGCTGCAGGAATCAAGACCCACTATGTAAGCGCAAATATTGAAGATGCTACCATGGAAGTTTTGCCTGCTGAATGCTTTGGTAAGGCTCAGGGCGGCAACGGTCTTGAAGTTATTTGCAGACTTGTTGCAACCGGCAGCTTCATTCGCAGATATGGCGAATATATTAAGGACGGCACACCTTTGGAAGGCGGCTATGTTGAATGCACCTTTAAGAACGACGCTAAGGGCGACCCGTTGGTAACAGGTGAAGGCTTGGCTGCATTGGGCGTTATGACCCCTGAAATGTTTGAAAGCATGAAGGAGCAGACCCTTAAGATTACAAAGATCGTTGCTGACGACCTTAAGTCTATCGGTCTTGACCTTTGGGACATTAAGTTTGAATTTGGCTATAACAACGGCGAGGTTGTTCTTATCGACGAAATCGCTTCGGGTAACATGAGAGTTTATAAGGGCGACACAATTGTTGACCCCGTTGAACTTACAAAGCTCATTCTTAACAGATAATTGCAAACAGAAATAAAAGCTCCGCACACCATTGTGCGGAGCTTTTTTGTTTAAAGGTGTCCGCGCTTCGCACGGACATGAATGCTCGGCACTTGCGCCCGCTGGGCGCCACGCCTCGCTTATAAGCGCTCGCCTTCGGCTCGCGCATAAACTGCCCTTAATCAATCTCAATCTGGCAAGCCTTCATAGCTTCAAGCGCTATATTGTGCGACTCGGGTGTAACACCTGCACAGCAGGCAGGGTCTACTTTTACCGTCACCTCGGGCAAGGCGGCTTTGGCAATCATTGCGTTTGAAATCACGCAGATGTCTGTGCATACGCCGATAAGGGTTATTTCTTCAAGAGGGTCGCTTGCGTTCATTTCTTTTAAAATCTCGCCAAGCTTAACACTGCCGAAGGTTTCCTTTTCAAGCACCAATCTGTTTTCGGCATAGGGCTTAAGCTCGTCAACCAGCTCGTGCCCCTCGCTTCCCTTAATGCAATGAGGAACGGGAAGCTTTCTGCCCTCCTGCGTTTGCATATAGTCATTGCCGTGGGTGTCAAGCGTGAAGATGACCTCGCCCTTAAACTTTTCAACCTTTTCTTTCACCTTCTGAATAACGGCAATAGCTTCTTCGTTTCTTAAAGCGCCATAGGTGAAGTCTTTCTGCATGTCAACAACAATTAAAAGCTTACTCATAGTATACCTCCGCTAAATAATTCCAAACAGTATAAATCCAATAGTGTTAATTCCGAAATTTGCAAACATGTGCACCAGCCACGAGGGGTAGATATTCCGGCATTTCTCGTTTAAGAAGTTAAATATACACCCGCCGATGAAAAGTCCTGCCATCGCCAGAATATATAAAATCGGGCTGAACCAGCCTGCGGTCATGCCAACGTGGTAAAAAGCAAACAGTGCCGAACTGAAAGTATATGCCAGCCACCTTGGAAGCTTGTTTTTAAGAGTTAAAAACGCGAAGCCGCGGAAGAAGAACTCCTCTAAAAGAGAATTGACAAGCGAAATGTAGATTGCAACAAACACAAAGTTGTCTTTTGTCACGCCAACGTCGCCCGTAAGCTGGCCTGTTATGCCCGAAAAGTCGAACACGTTTCTGAATATAAAATATGCCGCCAAAATAACCCCGAAAACACCGATACCCAATGCAAGTGCCGCTAACAAATCCTTTTGCTTGGGGGTAAAGAGGGTTTTAAGCGTGGCTCGTTCGGGCTTGTTAAGCGCGAAATATATAAGCGGCACCGCCATGAACAAAACAAGCTTGAAAGCGGATTTTATGGCATAGGGCGGAGTTATAATCCCGTCGATAACGCACATTATGCCGCAGCATACAGCAACAACAAGCACAATATAAAGCGCAGATTTATTCTTCTTAAGCATACTTGTCACCCTCCTTTTAAAGAAGATTATAGCACAAAACCGCAAAAAAGAAAAGCACCCGAATTGATCGAGTGCTGAAAAACTAATATCTAAGCTCTAAAATGCGAAGCGCATCTTTTAAGCCGTCAAGAAACAGCAACGCCCACACAAACATAATTACAAAATAAATCAAAAAAGCAA
>JAZSPX010000090.1:0-2982 GCA_045537675.1 Candidatus Faeciplasma sp.
CTGGGCCTTAAGTGCGGCAAGAACTATCCAATAGATTATAAGTGCAAGCAAAACAACCGCAAGCATTATGCACGCAAGGCTTACAACAAAGCTGAAGTTATCGGTTACAACAGCGGGAATCTGCCAGCCGAAGATCTCACCCTCCAACTTCAAATTGAAATCTAAGAAGGGCAGCAGGTCATATACCGTCTGCTCGGTGTATATACCCAAAAATCTTGCGGCAACCAAGCACAGGCAAATAAATATTACCATGCACGTAAGCCAGATTCGCAAAGCCTTAGCCTCTTTTTTAGCGTTAATCATTTTAAAGGAGTCACCCCTTGAAAGTTATTATATAAATTCTAACATAACCAAACAAAAATTACAACACTTTTAATCTTCGTTAACAACTTTATCTCCGACCAAATTGTTGACCCATATTCTCTTTTCGACCAAAATAGTGCCCACAACGCATTTCAAGAGGTTTGAGAGATGGTCGCAAAGCATAATTACAGGTACCGAAAGCATGGGCGCCCAGTGTGTAAGCGAGAAAACAAGTGTATAGTTGATTGCCCATATCGAGATGGAATCGAACAGGAAGGTTATTAAGGTTTTACCGCCCGAACGCAAAGTGAAGTAACAAGCGTGCAGATGAGCGTGCAACGGCATTGTAACGCCGATTACGATTATAAGCTTTGTTGCGAGCGCCTGTATCTCAGGCTCGGTGTTATAAACCAACGGGAAGAAGGGCGCCACGCCGCACAGAATAAGTCCCAAAACAACGCTTGACATGATTGAGGTGAAGATAAGCTTTCTGTCAAGGTCGACCGCCTTTTCAACGTCGCCCGAGCCTAACGAGTTGCCAACGATAATTGCAACCGCACTGCCCAGCGAGATAAACACAACGTTAAAGAGGTTTGATACGGTTGTGCAGATGTTGTTTGCGCTGACAACGTCAAGCCCTCTGGTCGAATAGCACTGAGCGATCGCCGCCATGCCAAGGCTCCAAAAAGCCTCGTTAAGCAAAAGGGGCAAGCCCTTGACAACAATCTTTTTGGTCACGGTTGCAGGGATATACATACCCTTGTAAAGCCCTGCCATATATTTGTGTTTTTGCCTGTGAGTGTGTGCATAGATTATTACGATAAGCATTTCGACGTATCGTGAAACGACTGTTGCAACTGCCGCACCGACAACACCCAAAGCCGGCGCACCGAATTTGCCGAAAATTAAAACATAGTTTAAGCAAAGGTTTGTAAACACGGCAATAATGCCCGAAACCATCGGCACCATCGTCTCGCCGGTTTCACGAAGTGTGCCCGAGTAGGCCTGAGTGAGAGCAAAAGGCAAAAGCCCGAACACCATTACCATTAAATATTCTTTGCCAAAGCCGAGGGTCAAAACAGGGTCGCCGACCGATTCAGCGTCGGACATGTAAAGCGAAACAAGCTGGCCGGGGAAAACGGTGAACACAACAACGCCCAGAATTGCCATTAAGGTGCAGATGATGACCTTGAACCTTAAGGTATATTTTACACCTGTGCTGTCACCCTGACCGTGATATTGTGCTGTGAAAATGCCTGCGCCCGAAATTGCGCCGAAGATTATGATGTTGAACACAAACATTAACTGGTTTGCAACCGAAACGCCCGTCATCGACTCGGTACCCGTCTGCCCTACCATTATGTTGTCTAACAGGTTAACGAAATTGGTGATAGCGTTCTGAATGATAATGGGTACTACTACCTTTAAAAGCATGGAATAAAACTTTTTATCACCAATATATCTTTTTAACAGTCCTTGCATTATTTTCTCCTTTATGCCAATGCACATATTTGTTCAATTATATATGATAGCAGAAACTGTTATAAAAAGCAACCGCCTGCAAAATATGGCTTTGACGCAACTTTTTTGGCAAAACAAATTCAATATTTCACTTAAATTTCATTGACACCGATATGCAAAAGTAATATAATCAACATATTAATCATTAACGTGTTAACATTTAACTTCGTTAACTATTTTTAAAAAGGGGATGTTAAAATGAACGAGCATTCGCAGAAGAAGCGAAATCTGATGTATAAGTTCTTATCTGTTTCAAGGCTTCACCACTCACTTGTTGAAAACAAGATAAGCAGTCTCGGCCTTCACCGAAGCCAGCACCAGATGCTTCTTACCATTAAGTATAACGACCACATCTGTCAGAAGGATTTGGCGGGTCATCTTGAAATCTCTCCCGCTGCAGCGGCAGTTACGCTTAAAAAGCTTGAAAGCATGGGGCTTGTGGAAAGGTGCTCCTCGAACGATGACAACAGAATGAACACCATTGAACTTACCCCCAAGGGAGAAGAGATTGTTGTGAAATCGAGCGACTTCTTTACTGTGGTAGATAACGCCACGTTTGAAGACTTTACCGACGAAGATTTAGCGACTTTTGAAGCCCTTGTTGAGAAAATGAAAAAGACGCTGAAAAGAGCTCTCGATAATAACTGATGATTTAAGAAAGGATGACTTTATTTGAAACGCTGGTTTAAATATATTAAACCCTACCTGCCCTTCTTCATGTTAGGCCCGCTTTGCATGGTTATTGAAGTTGTGGGCGAGGTTATAATGCCTTACCTTCTGGCCGGTGTTATTAACGGTGCGAACGAAGGCACACTTAGCATTGCGACAAGCCTTTTCACAATGCTCGGCCTTATTTTGTGCGCTGTTTTGATGATGGCAGGCGGTGTAGGCGGTGCCTACTTCGGTGCTAAGGCTTCGGTTAACTTTGCCGCAGACCTGCGCCTTGACGTTTACAAAAACGTGCAGAAATTTTCGTTTGCAAACATTGATAAGTTCTCGACAGGCTCTCTTGTTACAAGACTTACAAACGACGTAACTCAGCTTCAGAACTTTGTCAACATGCTTTTAAGAATGGCGATCCGTGCGCCCGGCATGCTTGTGGCCGCACTTATAATGGCAATAAGCATGAACCCCAGTCTGTCGGTGGTGTTTGCGGTT
>JAZSPX010000067.1:0-2641 GCA_045537675.1 Candidatus Faeciplasma sp.
CTTTTGGCAGGGGCTTTTTTGTTGCCGCAAGTTCAGTTGCCGAGTGCCCGCGGCTCCACCGCACGCACTCGCCCTTCGGGCGGCGCTGTGCGACTCGAGCCGCCTGAAAATGCGCACAAAAAACCTCTGCCCTTATTACGAGCAGAGGTAATTTTATTTTATAAATTAAAGAGCAGCAACTGCGGCCTTTTCTGCTTCAAGCATCTTCTTATATCTTTCAATATAAGCGTCGAAGCCTGCCATATCGGTTGCGCAGGGCTCTTCGGTAATAGCCTTCATGCCTGCAAATACCTTGTTGTCGAGGTAGTCTTCCAAGGTTTCGCTTTCAGCCTTAAGTGCCATAAAGCCTGCCAAAACTGCCATGCCCCAAGCGCCGCCTTCGCCTGCGGTTTCCATTACAGAAACAGGGGTCTTCATTGCAGCAGCCAAAATCTTCTGGCCTACGCCCTGAGTCTTGAAGTAACCGCCGTGGCCCAAAACCTTGTCGATTTCAACGTTTTCGGCAAGAAGAATGTCAAGGCCGATCTTAAGGGTTGCAAGTGCCGAGAAGAGGTTGTTTCTGATTAAGTTTGCCAGTGTGAACTTCGATTCGGGAGAACGGACAAGCATGGGTCTGCCTTCTTCAAAGTGGGTGATATGCTCGCCCGAGAAGTAGTTGCAGGAAACCAGACCGCCGCAGTCGTCATCGCCTGTCATTGCAGCATATAACAGCATGTCATAAAGTGCGGGCTTAGAAATTTCTGTGCCCGAAAGCTTAGCAAATTCCATGAATATCTTCATCCAAGCGTCAAGGTCAGAAGAGCAGTTGTTGCAGTGAACCATTGCAACGGGCATGCCTGCAGGGGTGGTAACCATGTCAATTTCGGGATAGAGCTTGGAAAGTGCCTTTTCAAGCACGATCATAGCAAATACGGAAGTACCTGCCGAAACGTTACCTGTTCTTACGCGCACGCTGTTTGTTGCAACCATGCCTGTGCCTGCGTCACCTTCGGGAGGGCACATAGGCACGCCTGCCTTAAGTGTGCCTGTGGGATCTAAGAACTTAGCGCCTTCTTCAGTCAAATAGCCTGCATTCTCGCCTGCATATGCAACTGCGGGCAAAACGCTGTCCAAGGTCCAGCCAAAGCCGCGGGGTGCAATAAGCTCGTTGAACTTTTTAACCATCTCAGCGTCATATGTACCGGTGGTCGAGTCGATGGGGAACATACCCGAAGCCTCGCCCACGCCCAAAACCTTCTTGCCCGAAAGCATGAAGTGAATGTAACCGGCAAGGGTCAAAACATAGTCAATGTCCTTAACGTGCTCCTCACCGTTCAAAACTGCCTGATAGAGGTGAGCAATGCTCCAGCGCTGAGGAATGTTGAAGCCAAACAAGGGTGAAAGCTCTGCCGAAGCCTGGGCAGTAATGGTGTTTCTCCATGTTCTGAAGGGAACCAAAAGCTCGCCGTCTTTGTTGAATGCCATATAGCCGTGCATCATTGCGCTGAAGCCGAGGCCGCCAAGGGTGGTAATCTTTTCGCCATAGGTCGATTCAAAATCAGCGGCAAGCTTAGCATAAGCGTCCTGCAGGCCAAGTCTTATGTCCTCTAAAGAATAAGTCCAGATACCGTTTTCAAGGCGGTTTTCCCAGTCGTGTGCGCCCGAAGCGATAACTGCGTTGTTTTCGTCAATTAAAATAGCCTTAATTCGGGTAGAGCCGAATTCAATGCCCAAATAAGTTTTTTCCAAGCAAATGTTCATAAGTTGTCAAACCTTTCTTGTAAAGTTTTGCATTATTACGCATTTTAATTATAGCCCGATAGCGAGGGCTTGTCAAGAAATCTTAGCCTACTTTAATTGACCGAAACTGATAATTTTTTTAAAAATATTTTCGTTTTGTAACAATATTGTAATTGTAATTTATCTTAAAGTGTGATACAATAAGTTAAATTATAGTTACATGATAAAATAACATCAGTGCGTGCACACAAATGTTCGCACTTTAAGGAGTATAAATGGACAAGTTTGTTATTAAAGGCGGCACCCCTTTAAAGGGTGAGGTTGTTATAAGCGGTGCTAAAAACGCAGCGGTTGCAATCGTTGCCGCAACCATTCTTTCGGACGAGCCGTGCGTTTTGGAAAACGTGCCCGAAATCAGCGACATCGGCATCTGCCTTAAAATTCTTTATGAAATGGGCGCAGGTGTTAGAATTATAGATAAGAACACAATGAGAATCGACACAAGAAACATCACCGATCCTGTTGTGCCCTATGAGCTTGCACGCTCGATGAGAGCTTCAAGCTATTTCTTGGGCACCCTTTTGGGAAGATTCCACCGTGCCGACGTTCCCATGCCCGGCGGCTGCGATCTGGGCGACAGACCTATTGACCAGCACCTTAAAGCATTCAACGCTTTGGGCGCCAGCCATTCAATCGACGGCGGCGTTGTAAGCCTTCGGGCAGACAGCCTTTTGGGCAACCAGATTTATTTTGACTTCAACACCGTTGGCGGCACAATTAACGCAATTTTTGCCGCAGTTAAGGCTGACGGTTTGACAATTATCGAAAACGCCGCAAAGGAACCTCATATAGTTGACCTTGCAAACTTCCTTAACTCGATGGGCGCAGACATTATGGGCGCAGGAACCGACGTTATCAAGAT
>JAZSPX010000194.1:0-7020 GCA_045537675.1 Candidatus Faeciplasma sp.
GGGGTATCCGATGTCGGCAGCGGCTTTACAGCCGTCCTCGATATTGGTAACAGCAACGCCCTTGGGCTGAGGAATGTGAAGTGTCTGCAAAAGGTGTTCAAACGACTTGCGGTTTTCTGCCTTGTCGATAGCGTCAACATCGGTACCGATTATCTTAACGCCGCGTCTCATAAGGGGTTCAGCCAAATTGATTGCGGTCTGTCCGCCCAAAGAAGCGATAACGCCCATCGGCTTTTCAAGCTCGATGATGTTCATAACGTCTTCAACACACAAAGGCTCGAAGTAAAGCTTGTCCGAAATCGTATAGTCGGTCGAAACGGTTTCGGGGTTGTTGTTGATGATAATTGCTTCATAACCCATTGCACGAATGGTCATTACAGCGTGAACGGTAGAGTAGTCAAATTCAACGCCCTGACCGATTCTGATGGGACCCGAGCCGAGAACGATAACCTTCTTTCTGTCAGAAGAAATTGATTCGTTTTCATCCTCATAGGTCGAGTAGAAGTAGGGGATATATGTGTCAACCTCGGCAGCGCACGAGTCGATCATCTTATATACGGGGAAGAGGTTATTTTCTTTGCGCATGTTATAAACGTTAACCTCGTCGGTTTCCCAAAGCTTAGAAATGAATTCGTCGCCAAAGCCCATCTTCTTTGCAATCTTCAAGGTTTCAAGGTCGAACCTGTTAGCCTTAACAACTGCTTCCAAGTCAACAATGTTCTTAATCTTTTCCAAGAAGAGCATGTCTATCTGGGTCTTGTCGCAGATAACACCAATGTCAACCTTGCGGCGAAGAAGCTCGGCAATAGCCATATATCTGTCGTCGGTGCCAACCTTAATGTAGGAAAGAATCTCCTTGGTGGGCATATCGTCAAATTTCTTAAGGTAAAGGTGGCAAACGCCGGTCTCAAGCGATCTTACAGCCTTCAAGAAGCTTTCTTCCAAGGTTCTGCCAATGCTCATTACTTCGCCGGTTGCCTTCATCTGGGTGCTTAAGTGGTTGTTTGCAGCAGTGAACTTATCGAAGGGGAAGCGGGGCATTTTGGTTACGACATAGTCAATAGCAGGCTCGAAGCAAGCGCTTGAATTTGCAATCTTAATTTCGTCGAGGTTCATGCCCACAGCGATCTTTGCGGTAACTCTTGCAATGGGGAAGCCGCTGGCTTTAGATGCCAAAGCCGAAGAACGGGATACACGGGGGTTAACCTCGATCAAATAATAGTTAAACGACTGAGGGTCGAGTGCGAACTGAACGTTACAGCCGCCCTCGATCTTAAGCTCGCGGATGATTTTAAGTGCCGAGTCACGCAAAAGGTGATATTCCTTGTTTGTCAAGGTCTGGGCAGGGGCAACAACCACCGAGTCACCGGTGTGAATGCCGACAGGGTCAACGTTTTCCATCGAGCAGATTGCAAGTGCTGTGTCAGAGGAGTCACGCATAACCTCGAACTCGATTTCCTTATAGCCCTTAATAGACTTTTCAACCAAAACCTGGTGAACAGGAGAAAGCTTAAGTGCGTTCTTCATGATGTCAACAAGCTCTTGTTCGTTGTCTGCAAAGCCGCCGCCTGTGCCGCCCAAGGTGAAAGCAGGGCGCAAAACAACAGGGTAGCCAATGCGGTTTGCAACCTCAATCGCTTCTTCAATCGAGTGTGAAATGTCGGAAGGAACAACGGGCTCGCCCAGATCCTCGCAAAGCTTTTTGAAGAGTTCTCTGTCCTCGGCGCGCTCAATACTCTCGCAGGAGGTGCCCAAAAGCTCTACCTGACATTCGTCTAAAACGCCCTTCTTTGCAAGCTGCATTGCAAGGTTTAAGCCTGTCTGTCCGCCGATGCCGGGAACGATAGCGTCGGGACGTTCATATCTTAAAATCTTTGCGACATATTCCAGTGTCAAAGGCTCCATGTAAATCTTATCTGCAATGGCCTTATCGGTCATGATGGTTGCAGGGTTCGAGTTCACCAAAACAACTTCATAGCCTTCTTCTTTAAGTGCTAAGCACGCCTGAGTGCCTGCATAGTCAAATTCGGCTGCCTGACCGATAACGATAGGTCCCGAGCCGATTACCATTATTTTTTTAAGGTCTGTACGCTTAGGCATTTTCCTTCTCCTTTCTTACATATGCAATAAAGTCTTCAAGTACATACATCGAATCCTGAGGGCCGGGTGCGCTTTCGGGGTAGTACTGTACCGAGAAGCACTTTTTATCAAGATTTCTTGCGCCCTCGCAGGAGCTGTCTGCTACGTTAACGTGGGTAATTTCAAGCCCTGTGCCGTTTAAGCTTTCGCAGTCAACGGTGTAAGAGTGATTCTGAGAGGTAAGCTCGGTCTTGCCGGTCAAAAGGTTCTTTACTGCATATCCGCCTCTGTGTCCGTGGGCAAGCTTTGTAACGCTTGCGCCCTGTGCCATGCAAACAAGCTGGTGGCCAAGGCCTATGCCAAGAACGGGCACGAAACCGATCAAATTCTTAACAAGCTCCAAAACCTCGGGAATATCCTCGGGCGAGCCGGGGCCGCTTGAAATGATGATTCCGTCGGGGTTCATTGCCTTAATAGCTTCAGCGTCGGTGTTGAAGGGGACAACCGTTACGTTGCAGCCAAGCTTGTTCAAAGCTCTTATAAGGCTGAGCTTTACGCCAAGGTCGATTGCAACAACGTTCAACACAGGGTTGTTTGTGCGCGAATACCACTTTTTCTTGCAGCTTACACGCTCAACAAGGTTGTCGTCAAGGTCGTGTTCCTTAAGTGTTTCCAAGGCTTCTTCCAAGGGAGTGTCGGCACTTGTGATAAGCACCTTGCACGAACCCTCGTTTCTTATCTTTCTTGTAAGCATTCTGGTGTCGATACCCTCAATACCGGGGATTCTGTTTTCTTCCATTATCTCACTCAAGGTCTTGGTGTAACGGAAGTTAGAGGGAGAGTCGTTATACTCTCTTACGATAAGTCCGCCGATGGTGGGGGTCTTTGCTTCAAAGTCGTCGTCGGCAATGCCATAGTTACCGATCAAGGGATAGGTCATGACAACCATCTGGTCGGTATATGCAGGGTCGGAAAGGATCTCCTGATATCCGACGACCGAAGTGTTGAAGACAAGCTCGCAAACCTTGTCGCAGTTTGTGCCAAAGCCCCTGCCGTAAAGCTGGGTGCCGTCTTCTAAAACGATTTTTCTTAAAGGCTTGTTTTCCATGAAATTTTACCCTCCGTTACAGTCATTAAACATTCTCCAAACACGGTGTCACCTTCAAACGGTGTGCTTCTTCCCTTGGTCAAAAAGTCCTTGGGGTCTACCGTGTATTTTTTACTTAAATCAAATACAGTCAGGCTTGCTTTTTTGCCCGCTTCAATTCCCGATTCTATCCCGAATCTTTTTGCAGGCGCTAAGCTCATCAGCTCAACTAACTTTTCAAGGCTTATAACGCCCGACTTTACAAGGTTTGTATAGCACTCTGCAAATGCGGTTTCAAGCCCAACAACGCCCATTAAGCTGCCGGCAAGCCCTTTCGACTTCTCCTCCTCGGTATGAGGGGCGTGGTCGGTGGCAATCATGTCGATCGTGCCGTCTATAATACCCTCGATAAGCGCCAATCGGTCAGTCTTATCCCTCAGCGGAGGGTTCATTTTAAATCTGCCCTCGTCTTTTAAGCACGAGTCATCTAACACCAAGTAGTGCGGGCCTGTTTCGCAGGTTATGTCGACGCCCTGTTTTTTAGCCTGTCTTATAATTTCAACGCTTTCCTTTGCCGAAACGTGGCAGACGTGATATTTAACGCCTGTTTTCTTGCAAAGCTCGGCGTCTCTTGCAATCGGGCCCCATTCGCTTTCCGAGCAGATGCCCTTGTGCCCATGTTCTTCGGCATATTTTCCCTTGTGAATGTATCCGCCCTCTAACAGCGAGTTATCCTCGCAGTGTGCGGCAATAATTTTTCCAAGTGCTTTCGCACGCTTCATGGCTTCAAGCATCATTTCTTCGCTCTGAACACCCTTGCCGTCGTCCGAAAAAGCGCAGATGTCGGGTGCAATTGCTTCCATGTCCGAAAGCTTTTCACCCTTTTCACCAACAGTTATTGTGCCATAGGGTATGACGTTTATAACAGCGTCACGCCTTATAGCCTCTAACTGAGGGGCCAAATTCTCGGCACTGTCGGGTGTGGGGTTAAGGTTTGGCATTGCAAACACGGTGGTATAACCGCCCCTTGCCGCCGCCATTGTGCCCGACTTAATGGTTTCTTTTAAACAAAAACCCGGCTCTCGAAGATGAACGTGCACATCAACAAAACCGGGAAAAATAAATTTATCTGAAAAATCGAAAACAAAAGCCTCGTCGCAATCGATGCAGTCATCGATACGGTCAAAGACTTCGCCGTCGGTCAATATGTCTTTTTTGGAAAAAGCGCCGTTTGTATATACGGTTGCGTTTTTGAACAAAAGCTTCATAATTAACCTCCTGTAAAAAATAAAAATCCTGTCTTTAAATCGACAAGATTTCATAACACAAGAATTCCTGCAAAGGGTTGCAGAAACATTATAATATCTTATTTTATGTGTATCTTGCCGGCATCTCTGTACCGCTTTTAAAGACCTTAATTATTATAATAAATATGTCGTGTCTTGTCAATAGTGATATAATACAAAAACCCGTGCAAATTGCAACAAAAGATTGTCACTTAACCGCTTTAAATTTGTAAAGCTTTAGTGGTTGACAAATTAAATAAAGTATGCTAAAATCCATATCAAACGCTGTGAAGATAATCAGCTTTTAATGAATCTTTGAAGAGAGCTGTCGGCAGGTGCGAGACAGTAAGAGGCTTAAAGGCTTACTCCTATCCGAGCGGAGACTGTGAAAAGTTACATGAGTAGCGGTCTACGGAGCAGGCACCGTTATGTGGCCAAGGGCTTGTCTGAGCCCATGAGAGGTCGATTGAATTCGGCAATACGGGTGGTACCGTGGTTAATTAATTATTAATCATCCCGCAGCAAGCTAAGACGTTAATGTTTTGGCAGGCTGCTTTTTTAATTTCAGACAAAATTCTTATTTTTAATAAAGGATGGTCATGCAAAATGAAAAACATCACAGTTTCGGACGTTACATTGAAATCTCAGAGCGCTCAGCCTCTTACTTTCAGAGAGAAAGCGGCAATCGCAAAGACTTTGGACAGCTTGGGCGTTGACGTTATCGAGCTTCCCATGCCCGGCTCTGCCAAAGAGGAGTCGGTGGTAGACTCGACTATTGCAGCAAGCGTTAAAAACGCGTGCGTTGCAATCCCTGTCGGCATGAGCGAAGACACCTTGGAAACCGCTTGGAGCTGTGTTAAAAACGCAGCATCGCCTTGCTTGCAGATTGAAATTCCAACCTCTACCGTCGGCATGGAATATATCTGGCACATGAAAGCACCTAAAATGCTTGCTGCCGCAGAAAAGATGGTTAAGCTTGCAAAAGAAAAGTGCGAATGTGTTGAGCTTGTTGCACTTGATGCTACCCGTGCCGAGCGTGAGTTTTTGATCGCTCTTTGCAAAATGGCCGCCGAAAACGGCGTGTGCGCTGTTACCCTTTGCGACGATGCAGGTATTTACCTGCCCGATGATTTTGCAAAGCTTGTTGCGGACATCAAGGCTGAGTGTGACGTTAAGCTGAACGTTATGCCCTCGGACGACATTGGCATGGCTTGCGCTTGTGCTGTTGCCGCTGTTAATGCAGGAGCCGACGGCGTTAAGACCGCTGTTACCGGCGCAAGACTTTCGCTTGCAAGCTTCGCTCAGATCGTTAAAATCAAGGGCGACGCAGTGGGCGTTTCGGTCGGCGTTGACCTTACAAGATGCAACTTTGAAGTAACTAACCTTAAGAACGTCTTTGAAAACGCAAAGACCGAGACTGCCAATGCTGAAATGCTTAACGCGAACGAGGTTGCACTTACCGCAAACAGCACCTACCCCGAGGTTTGCGACGCTGTTGACACCTTGGGCTATGACCTTTCTGACGAGGATAAGGGCAGAGTTTATGAAGAATTCCAGCGCCTTGCCCGCAAGAGAAAAGAGATAAGTGCCAAGGAGTTTGAAGCAGTTATTGCTTCAAGTGCAATGCAGGCACCCTCGACCTATCACGTTGAAAGCTATGTTACAAACTGCGGTAACATCGTTTCGGCAATGTCGAACATCACACTTGTAAAAGACGGCGAAAAGCTTATGGGCGTTGCAACAGGCGACGGACCTATCGACGCTTCGTTTAAGGCTATCGAGCAGATTATCGGCCACCACTATGAGCTTGACGACTTTAAGATTACAGCAGTTACCCAGGGCAAGGAAGCTGTGGGCGAGGCTATCGTAAAGCTTCGTGCAAACGGCAAGCTCTATTCGGGCACAGGCATTTCGACCGACATTATCGGTGCCTCGATAAGAGCTTATGTAAACGCCCTTAACAAAATTGTTTACGCTGAAAACTAAGGTCAGGTGATATATAATGAAACTTTCATTTTCAACAGCCAATGTTAAAACCGCATCGTTTTTAGAGCTGTGCGACACAGCGATGGGATACGGCTTTAATTCCATTGAGCTTTATGATTTGGATACCGCTAAAAATGCTCATAAAGACGGACTTTTCTCCTCTCTTTCGCGTGCAGATGCAAAAAGAAAGCTTGTAAACCGCCATATCGAGGTTTCGGCGCTTACTTACCCTGTCGATTTATCCTCGGGCTTGGCAGATGCAAAAGCCATTTGCGAATATGTGCAGGAGGCTTCGGACGCAGGCATCAAGAACGTTATTGTAAGCCTTGTTAAAAAAATCAGCTCGGACGATTTGAAGGAGATTTTATACCCCGCTGTTAAAGAGGCTGAAAAAGAAGGCGTCAGAGTCCTCATTGACTCGGTTGGCGACTATGCCGACACGACAAAGCTTGTTAAGGTTTTCCGCAAGTTTGCTTCCCCTGCAATGGGCGCATGCTGGAACGTAAGAGAAACCTATTTTAACGCAAAGGAATCTGCCGAGGATACCATTACAAACCTTGGCGCATATATTGGTTATGTCCG
>JAZSPX010000148.1:0-4128 GCA_045537675.1 Candidatus Faeciplasma sp.
CAAACAACAGTCAGCCTATCACGGTTATACTATTGCGGTCAAATCTGCTCATTCTCTGAAAGAATGGGGCAGTTTCAAGTGACTTCGGCAGTCTGACGAGTCCCCGAGCCACACACTTTATAGAAATAGCGAATTACCCTTGCCAAGGCTTAGTAGAAGCACAATGTAGCTTTAGTAGTCAAGGGGCTGAGCCAAGCGGAGAGAAAAGAGGGTCAGGAAGAGGATACAAAGGGGAAACCTCAGGGAGAAAAGAGAGGGCGGCGATGTCGACCCTTCCTGCCCATGAGCCCTCGCTTGTCTTCCTGGGGTTTCCCCTTTGACAAACAGCTCGCTTACCTTTTAAACAAAACCACCCCGCCGATAGGCGCTGACAAGTTTTAATTACCGAATTCTTCATTAATTCTATCACAAATTTCCCCCTCTTGCAACACAAATTTAGCTTTAATGCATAAAAGCTTTAAAGCGCCAAAATTTTCTCTTGACATCACTTTAATGCGGTGCTATAATTTGCTCATATTATTGATGAGATCTATCCGAAAGGGAGTTATAAACATGATTGTAATTTTAAAGCAAAACACCGACCAGATGCAGCTTGACAGGCTTATTGCATGGCTTAAAACCTCGGGCGTGGACGTTCACACCTCCGTCGGTCAGTCACAGACGATTTTAGGCTTGATCGGTAACACCCAGCACATCGACATTGACCTTATCTCTCAGCTTGACATTGTTGAGGCTGTAAGACGTGTGCAGGAGCCTTATAAAAACGCAAACCGCAAGTTCCACCCCAACGACACGGTTATTAAGGTCAACGAAAACGTTTCCATCGGCGGCGGAAACCTGACCCTTATTGCAGGCCCCTGCTCGGTCGAATCGGAGGAACAGATTTGTGCCATTGCCGAGGCTGTTAAGAAAAGCGGTGCCACAATGCTTCGCGGCGGCGCTTACAAGCCCCGTACCTCGCCTTACTCCTTCCAGGGCTTAAAGACCGAGGGATTGCGCCTTTTGTCTCTTGCAAAAAAGCATACAGGCTTGCCCATCGTAACCGAAATCATGGATATTTCCCAGCTTGACGGCTTTGGCGACGTTGACGTTATTCAGGTTGGCGCCCGCAACATGCAGAACTTCGAGCTTTTGAAGGCTTTGGGCACGACAAGAAAGCCCATTTTGCTTAAAAGAGGTCTTTCCTCGACCTATGAGGAGCTTTTGATGAGCGCAGAATACATCATGGCAGGCGGCAACGAACAGGTTATGCTTTGCGAGCGTGGCATAAGAACCTTTGAAACCTACACCAGAAACACCCTTGACGTTGCGGCTATTCCCGTATTGAAGCAGCTTTCTCACCTGCCCGTCATCATCGACCCCAGCCACTCGGCAGGTAAGTCGGCGCTTGTTGACCCGCTTTCGTGTGCTGCTGTTGCCGCAGGCGCAGACGGCCTTATTATCGAGGTTCATAACGACCCTGCTCACGCACTTTGCGACGGCCCTCAGTCGATAAGACCCGAAGCTTTCGACGCACTTGTCGGCAAGCTTAACATAATTAAGGGCGCAGTTTCTAAGTAAAAAATTTTGAACAAACAACTTAAAAAGGTGGTGAGTAAGTGACCGTTGGAGTTGTCGGGCTGGGCCTTATAGGTGGCTCGGTTGTAAAAAGCGTGCGTGAATATACGCAGAGTATAATTTTCGGCACCGATTTAGATGAAATTACGCTTGAAAAAGCGATCAGCGAGGGGACGCTCGACGGCAAGCTTACCACAGACAATATGAGTAATTGCGACATTGTGATGGTCGCAATCCCCCCTATTGCGACAAAAAGATGGATTGAAGAAAACGCCCCTTACCTTGGCGGCACGACTTTGGTTGATCTTTGCGGCGTTAAGCGGTTTATCTGCGACGCGGCAAGACCGCTGGCCGAAAAGCACGGTTTTTGCTTTGTCGGCGGCCACCCGATGGCGGGTAAAGAGGTTTCGGGCTATGAAAATGCCTCGGCAGACCTGTTTAAAAACGCCTCGATGATTCTGACGCCCGAGGGCGTTAGTGATGAAAAGGTTAACCGGCTTCGTGAATTTTTCTTAAGCCTTGGCTTTGGCAGGGTGACGATTTCTACCCCCGAGGAGCACGATGCGATAATCTCCTATACATCACAGCTTGCGCACATAGCGTCGAACGCTTATATCAAATCACCCTCGGCACAAAAGCAGATGGGCTTTTCGGCAGGCAGCTATAAAGACCTCACCCGTGTTGCAAAGCTTGATGCCAAGCTTTGGACAGAGCTTTTTGCGTGCAACCGTGACTATGTGACCGACGAGCTTAGGGTGCTGATTGCGAACTTGAATGAATATTTGCAGGCGCTTGAAACGGGCGACGACAAGCTTTTGCAGGAGCTTTTGCAAAAGGGCAGGGATTTGAAGTTATCTGCCGATAAATAGCAACCGTTCGCTGACGCTCGTGTTAACTATTTATAAAACATGGTGTTGCACTTTGTGCAACGGATGCGGCGCCACGCTCGGCACGGCTAACGCCACGCCTCGCACTCGCGCCGCTATACAACCGCGCGCCGAAGGGCGATACCTTTAAACAAACGAATCGAAAGGTGTTTTCAATGCCAACTGTTATAAATGTTGAAACAAATAAAAAATACGACGTTACCGTCGGTGCCGGCTTGCTTACCGAATGCGGCGAGAGGATAAAGGCGCTAACAGGCGTTTGCCGTGCCGCAATCATCACCGACTCGAACGTTTCAAAGCTTTATTTAAGCAAGGTTGAAAAAAGCCTTGCCGCGGCAGGCTTTAAAACCGACAGCTTTGTTTTCAGAGCAGGCGAAAGTTCGAAAAACATTGAGACCCTTTCGGATATTTTAGAATTTCTGGCTGAAAACAACTATACCCGCACCGATATTTTAATCGCCCTTGGCGGCGGTGTTGTGGGCGATATCACAGGCTTTGCCGCTTCTGTTTATTTAAGAGGGGTGCGCTTTGTTCAGCTTCCCACAACCCTGCTTGCAATGGTCGATTCCTCGGTCGGCGGCAAAACAGCCGTTGACCTTAAAGCAGGCAAAAACTTAGCAGGCGCTTTCTATCAGCCCGAGGGGGTTTTTGCCGACACCGACACCCTGAAAACTCTTAATAAAGAAGAGCTTGCAAACGGCTTTGCCGAGTCGATTAAATATGGCGTTTTGTTCGATAAAGAACTTTTTGACCTGTTTGACGAGGATCTGAGCGACGAAACCCTTGAAAAAGCTGTATCTTTGTGCATTGCACACAAGGCGCGTGTCGTTAAAAACGACGAGTTCGATCTGGGCGAGCGCAGGCTTCTGAATTTAGGGCACACCATCGGCCACGCTGTTGAAAAATGCTCGGGCTACGCTGTCCCTCACGGCCACGCAGTTGCCGCAGGCATGGCAATGATTGCACGAGCAAGCGAAAAGCTTTCGCTTTGCGAAAAGGGCACGGCCGAGAAGATTGAAAGAATGCTTCTGCGCTATAATCTTCCCACAGATTGCCCTGAATATGACGACGAGGAACTTTATTCGGCGTCACTTGGCGACAAGAAACGAGAGGGCGGAACCATTACACTTATAATTCCCGAAAAAATCGGCGGCAGTGTTTTAAGAAAAGAAAACGTTGCCGACCTTAAAAAATACATCACCCTTGGAAAGAAGGGCAATTAAGAAATGAACGTTAAAATTACCCCCTCGGTTTTAAAGGGGGCTGTCAGCGCGATCGGCTCGAAGTCGGATATTCACAGGCTTCTTATTCTAAGCGCACTTTGCGACACCGAAATGGTTATTGAAGGCTTTAGCGAATGTGCCGACACCGTTGCCACAATAAATTGCCTGAGGGCGTTGGGTGCCGGTTGCGAAATTAACGGACGAGAGATTAAAGTTACCCCGATTGGCGAGGTTTGCAACGGCCAAACGCTTGATTGCGGCGAATCGGGCTCGACATTGCGGTTTTTGCTGCCCGTTGCGGCGGCAGTTGCCCAAAGTTCAAAGTTCATCGGTTCGGGCAGACTGCCCGAACGACCGATCGGCGAGCTGATGAACGCCATGAAAAACGGCGGAGTGGAATTTTCATCTGATAAGCTTCCGCTTGAAATTTCGGGCAGACTTAAAGCAGGCAGATATACCCT
>JAZSPX010000001.1:0-5034 GCA_045537675.1 Candidatus Faeciplasma sp.
AGCATACCACCAAGCGCAAGGGCATCCTCAGCGGTGTATACATCCTCAAGGAGCGGCGGAGCAATGCGCCACTTATCGCGGAATCGTGCTTCTTCCTCTATGCTGTGCCAAACGTTGAATTCGTCGAAGGAAACATAGACCTCATGGTCGGTCTTGTGCTTTGCCTTGATGGTCTTGATGACCGAAGAAATATCCGAAAGATACTGATTCGTTATCATGGGCTTTGCAAGATAGCTGGGGCTGTCGTTGCTTGCGTTGCCGATGTAGCTGCTTAAGCGGTTGCTGGTGCTGTTCTGGCTGTTGTCAAGACGGTTGCTCATGCTATCCAAGCGATTGCTCATGTTGCTCTGATTGCTGTTAAGACGGTTGCTTGAGTTGCTGTTGGAATTGCTTGAGTTGTTTTTCATGTTGTTTGATGAGAAGTTATTGTTCATTCCCTGTTTAGACATAATTATAACCATACCTTTCTAATAAGAAAAAAATTGATACGTAGATTAAATACTGTCGCAAATAGTATGGCTGAAACCGATAAGGATATGTCAGTTAATTAATGTAATGACAAAAATTTGATGTTTTTTTATCAAAAATTGCGCTAAAGCACGCTTATTATTGACATATACTGCTTTTTTGCTATTGCCAACGATTTTTGATTGTGATATAATCTGTTTATCGCTTTATATCGATAAATCACATTGGAGGAATACTATGAAACGCATATTTTTAATTTGCTTAAGTGCGGTTTTGCTTACACTTAGCATTACCGGCTGCTCTTCGGGATATGTGCCCGGGCCCAGAAAGACAGAATTCCCTGATAATGCATTCCAGGAAATTCCGCAGGATTACTTTAACATGTGTAAAGAGGGCGGCATAGTCATGAAGCTTGACTATGAAACCAAGAACTATAACAGAGGAAATCAGGAATTTGAAAAATCTGCTTATGTTTATCTGCCTTACGGATATAACGGAAGCGACACCGAAACAAGATATAACGTATTCTATTTGATGCACGGCGGCGGAGGAAGTGAAAAGGACTACTTCGGCGGAACTATGCAGGACACACAGATGAAGTGCTTGTTTGACAACATGATTGCAAACGGCGATTTGGAGCCTTGCATTATTGTTACCCCCTCTTATAACAACCCCTATGACGGCGATGCGACCTCTTGCTGCAAGCATTTCTATGCAGAATTGGTAAACGACCTTATTCCCGCAGTTGCCGAAAAGTATAATACATATTGCGACGATACCTCTAAGAAGGGTATTCAGGAATCGAGAATGCACCGTGCCTTCGGCGGATTTTCGATGGGTTCTGCCTGCACATGGTGGGTATTTGAATATGCTTTGCAGGAAGTTGGATACTTTATGCCGATCAGCGGCGACTGCTGGAGCGTTCAGATGAGCGGCGGTGCAAGCGTGCCGAAGGAGACTGCTGAATATTTGGAAAACGTTGTTAAGGACTTTGGCTATACCAAGGACGATTTCTATATTTATTGCGGTACGGGAACAAATGATATTGCTTACCCCAACATGAACCCGATGGTTGATGAAATGAAGAAGCTTACCGACACATTTGTTTATTGCGACAACTTTAAGGACGGCAACTTCTATTATTGCATAAGAGAAGGCGGCTGGCACGACGGCAACACCATTAACAGAATTGTTTATAACGGATTGCCTAAGTTCTTTGGATAATTGAATAGTTTTCTATCCCCTGCAGGCTTTGTGCTTGCGGGGGATTTTTTTGAAATTGGAAATTTTTAATGTTGACAACCTTAAAAAGAATTGTTAAAATATAAACATATTATTGTAAAATTTATTATGGGGAGAATCGGATTTTTTCGGATATATGTTCAAGAATATCTTACAATATATCTGAATGCCGAAGCTATTATATTCTTTGTTAATCTCCGGGGGTTCCCGGGAAAGGATGATAAATAACATGAGTATTTTTGACGTTCTATCACTGTTGTGCGGCTTAGCTCTCTTCCTTTACGGTATGGAGGTTATGGGCGACGGACTTAAAAAGAGTGCCGGCTCATCGCTGAAAACCATTTTGGGAAAGATGACGTCTAACCCCGTCAAGGGCTTCTTGTTGGGCTTGGCTGTTACTGCTGTAATCCAGTCCTCGAGTGCAACAACTGTTATGGTTGTTGGTTTTGTAAACTCGGGCACAATGACCCTTTTGCAGGCTGTCGGTGTTATTATCGGTGCTAACCTTGGTACTGCTGTTACCGCATGGCTTACCGGTCTTTCGGGATTGGGTGCTGCCGGTGAAGCTGCCGCAAGCTTTATTAAATGGCTTAAACCCGACGCTTGGATGCCTATTTTAGCTGTTATCGGTATCTGCCTTATTATGTTTGTGAAGCGCGGCAAGAAGAAAGACATTGGCGCCATTTTGCTCGGCTTCTCGGTATTGATGGTTGGTATGTCGATGATGAGTGATGCTGTCGGCGGACTTAAGCAGAGCGAATCGTTCAGAAATATTCTTATTATGTTTGAAAACCCGATTCTGGGTATTTTGGCAGGTTTGGTGCTTACTGCAATCGTTCAGTCGTCCTCGGCTTCTGTCGGTATTTTGCAGTCTCTTACCGCAACGGGAGCTATCACCTATGGTGCTGCTATTCCGATCGTTATGGGACAGAACATCGGTACTTGCGTAACCGCACTTATCTCCTCGGCCGGTGCTAACAAGAACGGCAAGCGTGCCGCAATGATTCACCTTTATTTTAACATCATTGGTGTAGTTGTCGTATTGATTCTTTTCTATATTGCAAATGCTGTTTTCAACTTTGCATTTGTTGACCAGACAATCGGTATGTGGGGCGTTGCAGGCGTTCATACCATATTCAAGATTCTTTCTATTATTGCAATCGGTCCCTTCTATAAACAGCTTGTTAAGCTTGCAGAGCTTTCTGTTAAGGACAAGGACAAGGATAACGATACCACTACCCTTTTGGACGAGCGTTTGCTTGAAACTCCTGCATTTGCTGTACAGCGTGCAAACGAAGTTACAGCACAGATGGCTGTTCTTTCTACCGACGCTATGCTTAAGGCACTTTCCCTCTTCGAAAAATATGATGCTAAGCTTTGCGATGAGATTAGAGACATCGAAGCTAAGGCTGACACCTTGGAAGACGCTTTGGGCTCGTACCTTGTAAAGATTGCATCGACCAGCTTAGACGAAGCTGAATCTCAGCAGGTTACAAAGCTGTTGCACATTATCGGCGACTATGAGCGTGTTTCTGACCACGCAGTTAACATTGTTGAATCGTTTGAAGAGCTTAGAGACAAGAAGGTTGAGTTCTCGGAAACTGCAAAGAACGAGCTTGCTATCGCGCGTGAAGCTTTGACAGAAGTTCTGGTTTACACAAGAGATGCATTTGGCGAAGCAAACCTTGTTAAGGCACAGGAGGTTGAACCTATCGAACAGGTTATTGACCACCTTATTAACAGAGTTAAGCACAACCACATCTTAAGACTTCAGCGCGGCGAATGCACAATTGAGCTTGGTTTTGTTCTTAATGACCTTCTTACCTCGGTTGAAAGAGTTTCTGACCATTGCTCGAACATTGCAAGCTGCCTTATTGAAATCTCTAAGTATGGCGCACTTGATATGCATAGCTACATTCACAAGGTACACCATGACAGCGAAGAATATGAGCAGAAATACAAGATGTATAGACGCAAGTATAAGGTTGCCAAGGAACTTGACGAAGAAGCATAATTGCAAAAAATTAATCCCCTGCCGTGTGGCGGGGGATTTTTTGGTTTATTGGTTTAACGATTAGCGAGGCGTGGAACGCCGCGCGCGTAGCGCTGTGGCGTTTCGTGCCGAGCGTCAGAGCTGAGACTTTGCGAATTCAATCTGGCGTTCGACCGATTCGACGCTTGTGCCGCCGAAAGAAATGCGTTTTTGAACGCAGGTTATGAGCGAGATATCGTTATATACGTCATCTTCAAACAAGGGGCTAAAGGATTTGTAAGCGTCGATCGGCATGGTTTCAAGAACTAAGCCATTTTTGATGCAATATGATACGATTTCACCCGAGATTTTGTAAGCACTTCTGAAAGGAAGGCCTTTTTTAACAAGATAGTCTGCAAGGTCGGTAGCGTTAATGAAACCGCCCTGCGCAGCCGCAAGCATATTCTTTTCGATGACGTTCATTGTTTCAATCATGGGAATGAACACACCAAGGCACATTTTAACGGTTTCGATAGAATCGAATACGCACTCCTTGTCCTCCTGCATGTCCTTGTTATATGCAAGGGGTAAGCCTTTAAGGGTTGTGAGCAGCGCCATGAGGTTGCCGTATACCCTGCCCGTTTTACCTCTGACAAGTTCGGCCATGTCGGGGTTTTTCTTTTGAGGCATGATTGACGAGCCAGTGGTGTAGGCATCGGAAAGTTCGATGAACTTGAATTCCCAGCTGGACCAGAGAATTATTTCCTCGGAAAAGCGGGAGAGGTGCATCATGAGAGTAGCGATTGCGCTTAAAAGCTCGATGCAGAAATCGCGGTCGGATACGCCGTCGATGCTGTTCTGAGAAACGCTGTCGAAGCCGAGGAGCGAAGCTTCATAAAAACGGTCGGTGTCGAAGGTGGTGCCTGCTAAAGCACAAGAGCCGATGGGGCTGACGTTAGTGCGCTTTTTGCAATCCTCGAAACGGGAGATGTCACGCAGAAGCATCATTACATATGCCATTAAGTGGTGGCCGAAGGTGATGGGCTGTGCACGCTGAAGGTGTGTGTAACCGGGCATGATTGTAGCCTTGTGCTCCTCTGCCTTTGAAGTAACTGCAAGTGCAAGCGACTTGACAAGCGAAATGATTTCATCGGTCTGAGCCATAAGATACATTCTCATATCAAGGGCGACCTGGTCGTTACGGGAACGTGCGGTGTGAAGCTTTTTGCCGACATCGCCTATACGCTCGGTTAAAACCTGCTCGACGAACATGTGAATATCCTCGCAGGAAAGATCGATTTCCAATGCGCCGCTTTCAAGGTCGGCTAAAATGCTGTCCAAGCCATCGATCA
>JAZSPX010000091.1:0-3724 GCA_045537675.1 Candidatus Faeciplasma sp.
CCCTCGCAAAGTGGGGGAGGGGAACAAAACCCGAATATATGCCGAAAAGTTTATCCTCGTCTGTTAACCGTCAAATCGCTCAACCTGTCAATTTTCTCTCTCGAGCTTCCGATAATCCTGTCAATCCTAATGTCGCAAGGCCCGCTTGCGATAATATCGGCCTCATTAGCGGTCAAATTTGTGCCGCGGAAGTCGCAACTGCCCGAAACAGAGATGTAAAGCTTATCTACTTGACCGTTAATACTTGCATCGCTCGAACCCGAAAGCTTAACGGTTAATTCACCGCTTGCGTTGCTAACGTCGGCATCTCCGCTTCCCGATATCTGAATATATGCGTTGTGCAAGCTGTTTGCCTTTACATCTCCTGCGCCGCTTATAACTGTTTTAAACGAGTTATCAACGTCACCAACCGTAATGTCACAAGCACCCGATGCTATGAAATCAGCGTCATTCGCATTGCTCATTGTAAAGTCGCAAGCTCCCGAAAGCCTTGAAACCACCTGCCCGAAATTGCAGGCATTAACATCACACGCTCCGCTTGTCACAAAGCTTGCAACATCAAAATCGGGTTCAACGTCCAAGTCTACAGCCCCCGAGAGGTTCAAATCAAGCATTTCACCTCTGTCAAAATTAACGTAAATATCAATACGGTTGTTATTTTCGTTAACAGCGTTATAGTTTTTCATTGTAATGTTAAGGGTCTCGTTAACAACCTCAATGTTCAGCGACTCAATAAACCTCTTAGTTCCGCTTGCGTCCAGCTTGATTTTGTCAGATTTGATGATTCTTACCTTGCAGGCTTTGCAAAGCTTGCCATAAATGCTCTTAAAGTCTGATATGTTAAAGTCTTTATAGTTTCCAACATTCTCATTTTCATCATCACTTTTAAACGAGAAAGTCGCTCCTCCAATATTAAAGTGCCTGAAGAACCCGCCCTTAGACTTCTTTTCTTCCTTTTTTGTTTCACGAGGAATTTCTGCTTCCTCCACAACCTCGCCCTGCAAGACTTCTTCATTTTTAAAAGGTGTTTCTGCTGCTTTGGTTTCTCTTCCGAACAGCTCGTCAATACTCATATCAAACACATCTGCAATAGCAGGGAATAGCGAAATGTCAGGGTATCCAACCCCGTTTTCCCACTTAGAAACCGCCTGAGGGGTTATCCCCAGCTTGCCTGCAAATGTTTCCTGTGTATATCCGAATTCTTTTCTTTTGGCGGCAATAAGCTCACCGAATTCTTTCATACTAAGCATCTTACTTCTGCCTCCTGTGTCCTGCGTTTTCTGTGATTTCATTATACCATCGCCCCCAAAAACATCAATAACCGCTTGGTTTACCTCGCAAATCCTTGCATTTACGAGGTTATAGTGCAAAACTCAACTAAGCGTTGAGTTACAGTTTAAAGAAAAATCAGAGCAAAACGCTCTGATTTTTAAGTATTAATAAGGAGAGCTGAACTCATCTTCCGCCTTCTTAACAGCGTTCTCAAGGCTCATACCTGCAAATGCCTGTGCGCCCAAATTCCTGCCCGATTTCTTGTCGTCAACAAACACGCCAACAACAATTCCGGGTATCGCAGATTCGGGCGAGTTAGGTGCGTGCTGTCCGCCAAGGTCGGTGCGGCACCAGCCCGGGTCGGTAAGGTTGATCATAACGTCGGTGCCCTGCACGGTGTGTCCAAGGTCAACGGTGATTTTGTTAAGCGCTGCCTTACTTGCCGAATATCCCGCCTGGTGAGGGTCAAGTGCAATGCCGCTCGTCGTGTTTAAAATTCTGCCCCAGCCTCGCTCAATCATCTTGAGCATAAAGTGATAGCATATCATTGCAGGCGCAATGCAGTTAATGTTAAAGCTCTTGGTGTAATCCTCGACAGGTGTGTTAAAATATTCAACCCTATAAGCCACCTGCATGCCTGCGTTGTTCAAAACAATGTCAACGTCAACGCCCAAAGCGTCAATTTCTTTAAGCATAGCGTCAACGCTGTCAAGGTCGTTAAGCTCTGCCGAAACAGCATAAGCCTCGACGCCCAAAGCCTTAACTTCCTCCAAAACCTTTTCTGTGTGAGATAAATCTCTTGAATGTAAAATAAGGTTGCAGCCCTTTTCGGCCATAAACTTTGCACTTAAATATCCGATTCCTCGTGCCGCCCCCGTAATAAATGCCCATTTGCCTTTCACGTCAACCATGTCAAAATCTCCTTTAAAGGTTACTTTAATCGGAGTATAACACTAATAATATCTTTCCGCTATTGTCAAAATGCCTAAAAACGTTTGTGCTTTTTAACAATTCTCGTCGTTTGTGCAGATTTTAAACTTTTGCAATTTTAAATGCAATATTTCGTTTTTGCAGGTTGTATTGCTTAGTGTGAAGAGAAAAAACGGTCAGCTTCACCTGAATTCTTTCATGTTTGAAAGAATTATGAAACTTAAATGAAAACGGATTTTATAAGGTTGACTTAAACTCGGTCATATGATATAATCCGTCTTGCATGTGCAAAAACCTACTTAACAAATTAATGACGCAAATTTTTAAAAAATATTTATTATTCGGAGGATTTAAAAATGAAAAAAATTCTTGCACTTATCCTTGCTCTTGCAATGGCACTTACCTTGGTAGCTTGCGGCAGCAACGATAACACAAACGACAACGAAAACAACAACGCAAACGTTGAAAACAACGAAAATGCAGAAAACAACGAAAACGATGCTCCTGCAGAAGAAGAAACCCCTGCTGCTGAAGCAGTTGACCCTTTGGAACTTCTTAACACCGTTTGGGGCACTTATGCTGACGAAGAAAAGTTTGCAATCGCAGGCGGCGACTATGACAACATGACCATGGACACCCCCGGTGCCTTCACTCACGAAAATGCTGAATACCTCGACTCTTTGCTTGGTGTTCCCGCAGACATCGTTGCAAACATCGCATCTGCTGCTTCCTTCATGCACATGATGAACCAGAATACCTTCACCTGCGGCGCATTCTTGCTTGCTGACGGTGCAGACGCAGCTGCTTTCGCAGAAGCTCTTAAGACTAACATCTTGAACAGACAGTGGATGTGCGGTTTCCCCGACACTCTCATCATCATCAACGTTGACGGCACAATGGTTTCCGCTTTCGGCAACGCTGAACTCATTGAAAACTTCAAGAACAAGGTTACCGCTTCCTACGCAGGTGCAGTACTTGTTGCAGAAGAAAGCCTTGCATAATTAATTTGAATTTTAAATTAAAAACTGCATAAAACTAAAGCACACAAAATCATGAATTCGGTCAGTTTTTAATTGACCGAATTCACTTTTTTATCTTACGGTAAATCTCTATCGGAGGACACATAATGTTATTTTCAAGCATTCCGTTCATGTATTATTTCCTGCCATGTGTGCTTTTGCTCTACATGGTAGCACCCAAAAAGCTTAAAAACTCGGTAATCCTGCTCTCAAGCCTTGTTTTCTATGCCTGGGGCGAGCCTAAATACGTCATCTTAATGGCTGTCACCATTGCCGTAGGCTACAGCGCAGGCCTGCTTATCGAAAAGGTAAGCAAAAAAGCTTTAAAAAAGGCTTTGCTTTGGTCGTCTGTCGGCATCTGCCTTGCGTTTTTGGGCTATTTCAAATACGCTAACTTCTTTGTTGCCAACTTCTCGGCACTCACAGGCATAAGCGTAAACATGCTTAAAATTGCGCTCCCCATCGGCTTCAGCATCTACACCTACCAGTTAGTCAGCTACATC
>JAZSPX010000073.1:0-7778 GCA_045537675.1 Candidatus Faeciplasma sp.
GCGTGAGCGGAAACCTTGTGAAGTGCCGAGACGCCGAGCACGTTAAACGTTTGCTATTTAGAATTCACGACGGCATCAGCCGAAACAACCCGCCAACCGAGCTTGCGATGTCTTTGGATATTTACAAGGTGTTTTCGGAGCTTTTGAGCACGATGAGCATTAAAAGCAAGTCGGAAAGCTCGAACGAGGACAACATTGAAAGCGTTAAGGCGTATATCTTCTCGCATTTAAACGAGGGGTTGACTGTTGGCAAGCTTGCAGACATTGTGCATATGAGTCCGTCACATTTTTCGCGTGTTTTTAAGCAGCAGACAGGCTTTTCGCCTTATGATTACGTATTGATATGCCGACTTAACAAAGCAAAAGACTTTTTGATGAAAACGGACATGACTGTGGCGCAGATTGCCGACGAAACAGGCTTTAACAGCGAATCGAACTTTATTTATTTCTTCACGACTAACACGGGGATATCGCCAAGAAAATTCAGAAAAACGAAGTTTTAATGAATATATAAAAACGCTGATGCTTAGGCACCAGCGTTTTTATTTATAGCTATAATTAATTGAGTTCAAACGACTTGAGGTGGCCGCTGCCTGTACCCTTGAAGTGAATGAAGAATGCATATACACCGTCGGGCAAGTCGATGGGGGCTGTGTACTTGGTCCAGATGTTTGTACCTTCAACACGGATCGTAGCCAAAGGCTCGGCGTCGATAGCAGTCTTGATTTCGAACTCGCCGTGAATGTAGGCACGGGTGGTAATGCTGACTTCCTTAATACCCTCGCACTTGAAGTATTTGAAGCCTGCGACCATGCCGCGGTTTACGTTACCGATGTAGCCAAGCACTTCGTCGCCGTCCCTGCCGTCCTGTGTGACGTATGCTGCGTTGCCGCGGCGAGGATTACCCTCGTCATCAAGCATGAAGAGGTTGCATGCAAGGTAAGCCGGGTGCTCTCCTCTGCCCTCTAAAGGTCCGCCGTTTAAGCCGCAAGAGGTCATTTCTACCTGAGGGATACTGCCATCGGCTTCGACTTTAAGCTTTTCGGCACAGCCCTGACGGCTGAACCAAGAACCGTTTGTCTGGCGGTGATAGAAGATGTACCATTCGCCGTTTATTTCTACCATACTGCCGTGGTTGTTACCTATCTGACCGACAGACATGTTGGCAGGCTTGCCGTTAGCAAGACCTATGTCGCCGTTAGAAACAAGAACGCCGCCATAGGTGAAGGGGCCTCTTGGGTCTTTGGAGGTTGCATAGCAAAGCTCGTGCATAACCTCGGACGAGTAGATGAAGTAGTAGGTGTCACCGATTTTTCTTATGGACGAAGCCTCGAAGAAAGCGTGGTTTTCAAAGCTTGTGCCAGCAGAATAGGAGCTGCCGGGAACAACGAACACGGGGTCTTCGATAACGGTGAGCATGTCGCTGTCTAAAACGGTGAGCATTGAGCCGTGGCGGGACTTATCCCCTCTTCCGCAGAAGCCGGTGTACATATAGGTCTTGCCGTTTTCGGTGATAACGCCGGGGTCGAACTGGAATTCGTCGCCGGGGTCGTTGCCCAAAAGTGTGCCGTCGGGATAGTGAACGTAGCCCAAGAATTCGTATCTGCCTGCAGGGGTGTCGCAGACGGCAACGGAAACGTTGCTGACCTTGTCTAAAACATAATAGAGGTAATATCTGCCGTCGGGTCCGACGGTAACGTCGGGCGCGTAGAGACACATTCTGCGGTCGGGGTTAAAGGGGTCGGAGGTTGCGGGATAGATGACACCCTCATATCTCCAGTTGCCTAAATCGTCAACAGGGGCAGACCAGCAAACATAGTCGCCCTGACAGAAAACATAGCCGTTGAAGTAGTCGTGCGAGCCGTAAACGTAAACTCGGTCGCCGAAAACATAAGGCTCACCGTCGGGAACGTATTCCCATGACGGAAGATAGGGGTTAAATGCCTGTTTTTTCATGTGTGTTCCTCCTAAAAATAATAATTACAATATTAATTTTACTTGCCGATTACTATTACGTCAACATTTTTAAGTCTGTCATCGGCAACGCTCAGGCAGTTTTCCTTGTCGTTCCATGAAAGAGTGGTGTAAAGGTAATCGCCTTGCTCGTAAGCGTAGCCGTCGCCTGCATCGGTATAGAAGCCGAATTCGCTGTCAGCGCCCTTATAGACCTTGATATAGTCGATTTCGTTCTGTGCGGCAGTCGAACCCTTGAACTGAGCCATGGGGATAATGGCGCCTGCCTTTACAAAGAGCGGGATCTTTGTAATGTCGGCATCAGTCTCGATCCACTGTCCTCCCGAATATTTTTCTTCGGTATAGAAGTCGTACCACTCACCCTTTGGCAAATAAACCTTGCGAGTCTTGGGTGCATTTTCAATGGGGGCGGAATTTACGCCGTAATACATAGCCTGCGTAACAGGGCAAACCATAATGCTGTCGCCAAACATGTATTGGTCTTTGATTTCGCAGGCGGTCTTATCATTGGGGTAATCGAACGCCAAGAATCTCATCATCGACTCGTCGTTAAGCCATGTTCTGCCTGCATGAGAGTAGATATAAGGCATAAGCTCATATCTTAAGCGGTTGACGCTTAAAAGTGCGTCATAGAAGGGAGTTCCCTCTTTATCGAAGTACCAAAGCTCGCGGCGGCAATCGGTGCCGTGGCCGCGGAAAACAGGCAGGAATGCGCCCCACTGATACCAACGGGTGAAGAGCTCGGCATAGCCGAGGTCGTTATATGTATCGTCATAGTCGCCCTTCCAATACCACATGTTTGCGTTTTTGATGAAGAACGAGCCGATATCGACTGTCCAATAGGGCAAGCCGCTTGCGCTAAAGCCAAGGCCTGTTGCAATCTGGCGGCGATAGGTATCCCAGCTTGCGGAGATGTCGCCCGACCAAAGGATTGTGCCAAGGCGCTGCTGACCTGTGTGCGCGCTTCTTGTTAAGTTGCAGACACGCTTGTCGTTTGTTACGCTGCGCTGACCTTCATACATGGTAAGTGCGTGATAGTAGGAATAGGAATTGAGTTCCTCGCAAGGGAGGTGGTTGCTTACGTCTTTGCAATAGGTGTTATAAAGCTTAGAGGGTTCGGGCTTTACGGAAACGTTCCACTCGGGGGTGAAAGGCTCGGAGCTGTCGCACCACCAAGCATCTACGCCGTTGGAGAAAAGGCCGTTGTTTGCCTGGGACCAATACATCTTTCTTGCTTCGGGCAACAAGGCATTATAAACGTTGGTTGCGGGAAGCATGAAGCCGGCTGATTTAAGCTGCTTGAAGTCGTCGGACGACTCGCCGGGGTTAGCCCAGATTGAAAGCATGAAGCGCACGTCCATGTCGTGAAGGGTGTCGGTCATTTCTTTGGGTGAGGGATAACGGGACTTATCGAAGTTCTTGTCGCCCCACTTTGCTCCGTCCCACGAGATCCAGTCCTGAACGATGCAGTCAAGGCCGATGCCGCGCTTGCGATATTCGGAAGCGACGTTTATAACTTCTTCCTGGGTCTCGTAACGCTCCTGCGACTGCATGTAGCCAAACGCCCACTTGGGAAGCATTGCAGCCTTGCCTGTCAAGAAGCGGTATTCTTTGATGGCACCATCCATCGAGCCGCCGTTCATGAAGTAATAGTCGAGTTCGTTTGACGCCTCGCAATAAATGTAGGAGCCGTAGGGAGTGTCGCTGAAAATAAGCGGGCTGTTGGTATCCATTAAAATGCCGTAGCCTAAGTTAGAAACAAAAACAGGGATTGCAATTTTTCGGTTTGCCTGATGAACGTATAAGGTCTGTCCGCGAAGTGAGCCAAAGCCTTCCTCGTGCTGGCCGAGGCCGTAGATAAATTCATCATTCTGGAATTCGAGGTTAAGACGGGTGTGATAGCTTTCGCCGGTTGCTTTATGCTCTGCCTGCTGAACGACGTTTTTCTTGCCGTCGGCGGTCTGGATTTCTTCGACCTTGGCGCCCTCCTCTACCAAAGAGTAGGTGGTGAAGCTTTCAAGCTCTTTACTTTCAAAGTCTTTTTCTGCCAACAAAAGCTTGCCGCAAGCATTAAAATATTTATAGCTGCCTGTTGCCTTGCAGATTTCAACCGTAAGCTCGGGCATTTTAAGGGTTACAAGCTTGTCGCTTTCTTCAAAAGTCCAGTCGCTGAAAGAGTCGAGCGCTATGACACTTTCTTTTATTTTAGATGAAAAATCCTCTCTTGAAGTGTATGTAACACGGACAGTTCGGGGATTTTTTGGGGTGAGTTTATGCTTGCCGTGGTCGGAGATTAAAACAAGAGAGTCATCGACACGGCTGACGTTGGTAATTACACGGGATTTGCCTTTAAAAGCATATAGCATGGGTGTGTTCCTCCTTTAAAATGCTGTTAATTCAATTATACAAAATTGGTGGCTTTGCGCAATGATTTTTTGTAACTTATGATTGATTTATTATAGCAAAAAAGCACCTTGAAGCTTTTTATATATGAAAAAAGCGACCCTGCAAAGCAGAGCCGCTTTATATATGTTTTATGTCAAGATGAATTATGTATATGGATTAGCAGCCGAAGCCGAACAACTGGCAAAGAAGCTGCCAGATGGAGTTGCAGTTAAAGTTAAAATTGCACATCTTTTTCTTACCTCCTGTAAAAATTATTTGTCTCGCGAAGACAATAATATTATAACTTATTGGTAAGCCGATTGCAAATGTAATTGTTGCCATGGAAATTTGTTTGGCAAGAGCTGTAATAAAAAACGGACAGCTTTAAGCTATCCGTTGATTTTTTATCTTGCTTTGTCACAGAAGACGGTTACACGTTCGTTTCCGCTGTAGGTACAGGTGAAAAGCGTAAGGTCGAACTCGCCTGCTGTCATCTCCTCTATCGCGGTAGAGGCAAGAATGTCACGGGCAACGACATTATATACGGTAACGTGGCCCTTGATGTCTACGAACAGGATACTGTCACCCACATAAAGCTCGGAAATCCTGCCGAAATGCTTTTCATAGTTATGGGCCATGATGACAAGGTCTTCGCCTTTAACGGTGCCGAAATAGCGGCAGGGTGCAATTTTAAGGCTTGGGTAGTCCCAGTCGGACATGACGGGTAAATCGAGATTGAGCTTTGGGATTGAAAGATAGCCGATGTAGGCATGCTCTTCGATAACAAGCTCCTCCATCACGAAATCTTTAGGTTCTAAGTAGATGGCAGGAAGGTCGATATCTTCGTAATTCTGCGAATCGGAAGGCGAAGACGGATCTTCATTTTCTGTGGGGAGGCTTTCTATCTGAATCTGTTGAATAAGCTGCGGCAAAAGCTCTTGTGCTGACTCGGCGGCAGAAGCAGCCTCGTGTCGGTTATAAAGAATGAGAGAAAATGCACCAAGAAGCATGCAAAGCCCCAGACTCATGAAGACAATACCAAACTTAGCTCTCATTTGCATCCCTCTTAGGCTTGAAGAACATTGACCAGCCGAGCATGAACAGCACAAGACCTGCAATTACCAGAACAGGAATGGGCCAGTTGAGCTGACCTGTCTGAGGAAGCTCGGGGTCAGCCTCGACAATGTCGTCGGGGTCATCGGGGTCTTCGGCTCCGACTGTATTATCTTCATCGTCGGTGGCAGATTCGCCGGGCTCAACAGTCGGATATTCGGGATCGTATGGCGGATAATTAGGATTATCGGGATCGTAAGGCGGATAATTAGGATCATCGGGGTCGTAAGGCGGGTTATCGGGATCGTCGGGGTTGTAAGGCGGGTTATCGGGGTTATCGGGATCCTGACCCGGAGGGTCTACAGAGCCGGGAGGCGGTGTAGGACGGGTGTTTAAAGGCACCTTGGAATCAATCTCGATATCGTATAAATAGTAACCGAAATCGCTGGAAGGCACAGTTACTAAGAACGGACTGATCGGGAAATATCCCGTTGTAGCAACCGACTGATAGACAAGATATATACCAAGCTCGAGATCTTCAAAAGTTGCGTTGCCCATGGCATCAACTTCTTGAATCTGAGTAGGAACGTATCTGTGGTCGTTTGCTATGTAAACCGAAAGTGTATATGCAGTTGTTGCGGAATAAATGTTTGAGGAATTAAAAGAATCTACGCAAGGCTTTACATAGTCTAAGGGAACGAACTCGGGATTACCGTTGGTTACCTTAACGCTTGCGACACGGTAAATCTTAATTGTTCCGCCGGGCACGGGTGTATCACCATAGCTCATGTGAATGGTGACAGAGCCTTTACGGTCAACATCCAAGCTGTCTGCGTGTGCGGTGACACATAAGCCAAGCAGCATTGCCATGGCAGCAATTAAAGACAGTAATCTTTTCATGTTCCTTTCCTCCTTATTTTTTCTTGGGTTTGGGCCACATAAGGGCAAGCAATAATATGAGTAAAAGCGGTGTTGCAACAATTGGTGCAACAATTATCGGGTCGATCTGGATCGCATCGGCGGTGATGCGGACTACCTTGACCTCCTCGGCGTTTTCAATGCGGGTGCCGCGAACTAACATTCGGTGGCTGTTGATGCCGTAAGGTGTGCAGGTGACAAGTGTTACGTGATCTTCCCCTTCGATGACGCCAAGAGCATCAACATCGTTGGGGAGGACGATTAAAATTTGATCTATCTCGTAGGTCATTAAGCGGTCGAGGACGGTGACGGTGAAAACGTCGCCGACAGAAAGCTTATCGAGGTCGGTGAAGAGACGGGCAGAGGGCAATCCTCGGTGGGCGGAAAGCGCCGCATGTGTGCCGGGGCCGCCGATGGGAAGGGTCGTCCCCTCGAGGTGGCCGACAGCGATCTGTAAAACACCCTCTGACGTGCCGTGATAGATGGGCAGCTCGACATCTATAAGCGGGATGTTGATGTAGCCGATGATGCCTGTACCGCTGACGTCAAGCGCTTCGTAATAACCCTCGACCTCGGCGTGATACATTAAGGGGTAGGCGATTTTTTTAATGCGGGAGTTGTAATCCTCTGCCTCGGCGAAAAGATGGGAATAGTCCTCGTCGGATAAATTCTGGAGGGCGGCATCGTAGTTGGCGATGGCATAGGATTGGTGGAGGGAGTTCCAGTAGTTACTGAAAGAGGGGTACAGAAGTAAGGACAGCCCGACGACAAGCACGAGGAAGAGAAAAATTGTTGAAAGGTACTTTTTCATGGGGTTCTCCTTGCCTCTGTAAAGGGTGAAAAGAGTTTATCTCGGGGAGAGCGCAGTGCTCTCCCCGATGTGGTTAAACTTATGTGGCTGAATTATTCTTCTTCAGCGCCGTTCATTCTCTTCTTGGTTACCAAGAAAACTACTGCAGCGATTGCCAAAACTGCACCGCTAACGTAGAAGATTGTGGTACCGATACCACCGGTGGAAGGAAGTTCAGAACCGGACTGGTTGACAACTGTGGTAGAAAGCTTACCATCAGCAACAGTAACAGTAAAGCTATCTGCAGGTGTAGCAGAAAGACCAGTTAAATCTTCATTATTTAAAGTAGCAGTAATAGTGAACTCTACATCGTCAGCCTTGTTGTAACCAGCAGGAACAGTAGTTTCTTCCAACTTGTACTCGCCCTGATCTAAGCCAGTGAATGTGAAGGTGGTCATTCCATCACCCTTGAGTTCTGTGCCAACTGCTTCCCAAGCTTCGCCATTCTTCTTGTAGAGAGTGAAGCCAGCGCCTTCGAGAGGATTAGCTCCATCAGTCTTCTTAACTTCTACCTGGAAGGTGTAAACTGTTACAATTTCAGCAGGGGTTTCACCCATGCCATCGCCGCCGTTAGGATCATTTTCATACTTAAGTACAG
>JAZSPX010000202.1:0-3099 GCA_045537675.1 Candidatus Faeciplasma sp.
TGTCGCCGCCGAATTCGTAACCTTCCAAGGGCTTGTCACTTACAGCATAGGAAAGGAAGCCGTTGCAGTCGAAGTCGATGCCAAGCTCGGGCACGGGAACGTTGACACGGCGGGAGTATACGTAGACATACTTGTCGCCGATTTTTCTGGGAGAAGAAGCTTCGAAGAAGCTGTCTACAAAGTCGATATGTCCGTCCTGTCTTGCCCAAGGTGCGTCGCAATGGCCCAAGGGGTGAGCACGGTATGTACCCTCTTTAATAGTTTTCATGTCGGGGTTAAGCTCGGCACAGTGAGAGCCGCAGAAGCCCCAGTATGCATAAATTCTGCCGTCATCATCGACCAAAATGCCAGGGTCGAAGCCGAGTTCGGTTCTTTCAGCGTCAACGAAAGGTCCCCAAGGAGTCTTGGATTTTGCAACAACGATGCGGGAGCCTCTACCCTCTGCGGCGTAGAGATAGAAGGTGTCGCCTACCTGAACACAGTCGGGAGCGTACAAAACGTCACCCTCGGGTACGCTGTAGCAAATGCCGTGATAGGTCCAATTGGTCAAATCGTCAACAGGTGCGCTCCACACGCCCTGGTCGGGACCGCAGTATTCTTTCTTTAATGTGTCGTGAGAGCCGTAAAGATATACTCTCTTTTCGCCGTTATATTCGAAGACTCTGGGTTCTCCGTCCGGCACATGCTCCCAAAGGGGCATATAGGGGTTAGCGCCCTTAATGTATTCTTTCATTCTGTTATCCTCCGTTTCAAGCAAATGTTTACAAATATTCAAGCATATTTTGCTTAGTTAAACTATAACACAATATAGAAAATATTGCAATTAAAAAAGCGATTAATTTATTGTACTTATTTGACACAGAGCAAGTTTTATTTTATAATTGACGTAACAGATATTATTAAAGGAGGACACAAGATGAACATTTGGCATGACATTAGCCCCAAGAGAATTAATGCAGAAGATTTTATGGCGGTTATCGAGATTCAGAAGGGCTCGAAGTGTAAGTATGAGCTTGACAAGGAAACCGGTATTTTAAGACTTGACCGAGTTTTGTATACCTCGACGCACTACCCCTCGAACTATGGATTTATACCGAGAACATATGCCGACGACCTTGACCCGCTTGACGTTTTGGTTTTGTGTTCGGAGAGCATTGTGCCCCTCACCCTTGTGAGATGTTACCCCATTGGTGTTATTTCGATGAAGGACAACGGCAGAAACGACGAAAAGATCGTGTGCATTCCCTTTAACGACCCGACTTATAATTCTTATACCGATATTTCACAGCTGCCCAAGCACATTTATGATGAGATGTCGCACTTCTTCAGGGTTTATAAAGAGCTTGAGGGCAAGGAAACCGTTGTTAACGAGGTTTCGGGCGCCGAAAAGGCAAAGGAGATCATTCGCGCGGCGCTGGAAAGCTATATTGAGAATTATTGTAAATAAGTTAAAAGCATCTCCCTCACCTTAGTGAGGGAGATTGTATTTTTATGACAAACTGCAACGAGCAGCTTTGTTGATTTGATATAATTGCTATCGTCTTTGTAATATGCTATAATTTTTATAAGAAAACGGAAAGAGAAGAACACCAAGTAAATTCGTAACGAAGGCTATTTTGGGAGGAATATGCCATATGAAGAAAACCGTATTACTAATAATTATATTCTTACTCGCCCTTACCGCTTGCACGAACACGAAACTGCCCGTAGGCATTACTTTAAGCAGTGACGATTCAGAACAGTACCTTCCGGGTCAATTAAGAGCGGATTTGGTCGTCGTTGAAGCGAACACCGCCGAAAAGCTGATTGATACTCTTGTTGATAAAGCCAAAAACGATACAGCCCCGAAAATATATGAAGCAGTTTTAAATAAGCTTACAGATAAAAACTTTTATCTTTATTATAACGACTGTTTTACGGATACACAGTATAAAATCAGGGTATATCAAGAGAACGAAAACAAAGGCGATTATGTATATTATGAGAATATCGACTTTGAAAAGCCATTTTTATTGGATGTCATACTCGGCTTTACTTATGACGGCAACAGATATAATCTTATTTATTCCGATACTCAATCGCCGTTTATTGGTTTTGAAAGCAAGGTAACAGTCGAAGAAAAGGAAGTTGTCATATATGGTAACAAGCTTTTGAACGGAAAGAGAGAAGCAAAATCATTTGTAATTGTAGGCGAAGAGAACATGTATATTCAAGCCGTTAATATGACTTTTTTGGGCGAGTATCTGCCCGAAAGCGACGACGATATAGTCCTTCCTGTTGATTTCTTTGACATCTCGAAATTCAGCATTTCAGAATATTTAAAAAATGATTAATAACAATCCCCCACCTGCTTTGGCAAGTGGGGGTGTTTTTTTATCTCTTGAAGGTTTCGCTGTTGTTTAACACAAGCGAGCTGTAAAGGAACAGAACGTCCTGGTCTTTAAACTCGATGAAGCGCTCTAAGAATGCGCTTTGGATATATCTGATATCGACAACGGTGACCTTGGCGTAACCCTCGGCAAACAGGGGGGCAATTGCCGAGCCGAAGGAGTCGCGGAAGATGATAAGCTCTTTGTCGGTTTCGGCGTTGGGGTTCTCTATCGTTACAAGCGAGAGTGCGCCACCCAGGAACATTTCATAGGGGTCGCGGCCTGTGGCGTTTTCGAAAACGTACATGTTGATGGGCTTATCGTTCTGGAAGTCGTAGACGATGGCGTTTTCGATGGTGGAGTTGGTGAGGTATTTAAGGGTGTCGGTTTTAACAGGCAGAGCAAACTGGCCGTAGTAAACGCCCCTGAACTCGCCCTCTACCTCTTTAAGCTCGTACTCGTCGTCTAAGGTGGTGCCCATTTGCGAAGCGAGGTACTGTGCAACATCTAAGATGTTTTCCTGCTTCCAGTGGGTGTCGGTGAGGTAGTAGTCCCCTATCTCGAGCTTATCGAAAATGTCGATATAGGTGAAGTTGGGATTACCTGCAACGATTTCGGACACGAGGGTTTCGTAATCGAGCGAGAGTCTGCCGCTTTCATCGGCAAGGAAGTAGTTTTTGTCGGGCACGATTGTGAGGTAAAGGTTCATGTCCTTCCCCTCGAAGAACTT
>JAZSPX010000095.1:0-1793 GCA_045537675.1 Candidatus Faeciplasma sp.
AATTACTTTTTGATGGAAGAAAAGCGGCCGAATGAATTTTACCCGATTGGCGAGGATGTAGGCGGCGCATATATCTTAAACGCAAAAGACCTTTGCATGATAGACCATCTTGATAAACTTGCACAAGCAGGCGTAACCAGCTTTAAAATTGAAGGACGAGCTAAGTCGGCTTATTATGTATCTGTTGTGACAAACGCTTACAGAGCAGCTGTAGACGTCTTAAAATCGAATCCTGATGACTATAAACTTCCCGAATGGGTTAAAGAAGAAGTTTTTAAGGTTTCACACCGAAAATATTGCACAGGTTTCTATTTTGGCCACCCAAAAGATTGCCAATATTACGAAACCAGCGGGTATGTAAGAAATTATGACGTTGTTGCTATTGTTGATGATTGCCACGACGGCAAACTTTGGTGTACTCAGCGAAACCGTTTCTTTAAAGGCGATGAGCTTGAGATTTTAAGCCCGAACAAGAAACCCGTTATCATCAAGGCTGATGAGATTATAAACGAGCAAGGAGAGAGTGTTGAAGCCGCTAACAAAGCTACTATGAAATTCTCACTTCCTTGTGAAAATGAATTTGTCAAAGGCTCGATTATAAGAAAAGCTAATATATAATTGGTGACGGAGGCTGACTATGTATCCTCTCATATTGAAAGCTCCATTAAAAGACTATATATGGGGCGGAAACAGGCTTAAAAATGAATTCGGCTTTGAAACGGATAAAGACAAGGTTGCCGAAGCATGGGTACTTTCTTGTCATAAAGACGGCACAAATATTGTTTTAAACGGCGAATTTGCAGGTAAAAGCTTATCCGAAGTTATAGATATCTGGGGCAAAAACGCCCTCGGCACAAATTCAAAAAGCTTTGAATATTTCCCGATTTTAATTAAGCTTATTGATGCTTACGACAAGCTTTCAGTTCAGGTTCACCCGGATGATGAGTATGCACTTAGAGTCGAAAGTGAATATGGCAAAACCGAAATGTGGTATATTGTTGACTGTAAACCCGACGCAAAGCTTTTATATGGATTTAATCACGAAATAAGCAAAGAGGAATTTGCCCAGCGCATTAAAAGCAACACCCTTGATGAAGTTGTGAACTATGTAAACGTTAATAAAGGCGATGTTTTCTTCATCACTGCAGGTACCCTTCACGCAATAGGAGAGGGGATTCTGATTGCCGAAGTTCAGCAGAATTCAAACACTACATATCGTGTTTCCGACTATGGCAGACTTGGCGCTGACGGAAAGCCGAGAGAGCTTCACGTTGAAAAAGCTAAAGATGTTATTCTTACCGTTCCACCGACACACCCTTATGGAAATATCGGCAACAGTAGGGAAGTGGGTGACTCGAAAATAAGAGAGCTTGCAAAGTGTGATAAATTCACAGCAGAACATATTGCACTTAACGGCGAGCTTGACGTCAAAAACGGCGATAGCTTTGTTTCTTTAGTCGTTTTAGAGGGTAGCGCTACCATTTTGTGGGACAGCGACACAGCCGAGCTTGCTAAAGGCACAAGCGTGTTTGTTCCTGCGGGTTTGGCTGTTAAGCTTTGCGGTAAGGCTGATATTCTTCTAAGTCAAGTATAATAAAATAACAAAAGACGGACAAAGTCGGAGGCCAAGCGGTCTTAGGAAGACAACTCTGCCTTTCAACTCCTTGGCTCACAGAACGACATGGCTACGATCCGACTTCACAAGCGTGTTTGTTCCTGCGGGTTTGGCTGTTAAGCTTTGCGGTAAGGCTGATATTCTTCTAAGTCAAGTATAATAAAATAACAAAAGACGG
>JAZSPX010000071.1:0-1633 GCA_045537675.1 Candidatus Faeciplasma sp.
AAAGGTTTGTTACAAAAATAGTCTTCCAGCTTCCAAAATACGAGAATATCTGGTCAACCCTGCTTTCATTGCCGTCAATAAGCTCTAAGTTAAAGCGTGAATAACCAACAGACACAACGCTTGACAAAACAGAGAACGCCAAAGCAACCGCAATGGTGATAATTAAAATAACGCCAACAATCGCCAGAATAATTGCAAGAGTTTTACCATCCATGTCTGTAAAGCCTGTTATAGTGCTGCTCATTTCTTCAGAAGAACCTGTAGTTCTATAGTTAAAGCTAAACGATCCGCCCGAGTCGATTGTTCCGCCAAGAAGGGAAGCAAGCAGACCGCCCACAACAGCAATGCCCCATTTGTTTTTAAGGGCTTCTCTTGCGCTTCGTCTAAAGTCCGATGCAAATTTCATTTCAAAACTCCTTTCACAAATGCCGACATTTTTCGTCAAGGCTACAACTAAATTCTAACACATTTTAAATTCCATTACAATATAATTATATTCGTTTTCCAAAACAAAAAGGACGCTCTAAACCAAGCGTCCTTTTAAATGTTACTTCACAAACTCCCAAGCGTCCAAAACAATGCCCTCACCCGAGAACACGATATACAAATCATGCACACCGGCTTCAATGTTAACGCTGTCGGTGCCAACAGTTGCAAGCTCGCCGTTGTCAAATTCAATCGCCGCAGCAGCGTCACCTGTCTTCGAATCAAGCCTTACCTCAATTCTGCCCTTGCCTTTAACCGAGGCCATAAACTTCGCGGTGTCTTCAAACTCAACACCCTTAACCAAAATCCACGCACCTTCGTCTTGGCTTATTGCACTCACGTTGTTAAGGCTTCCGTCCGAGGGAACATACCAGATATCCGCAGTCGTTGCCGCTTCTGTTCCTGCATGTGCATAGTAAGGGTCAAGCGGCTCGATCTGCTTCGCACCCTCAAATGATGCTCCGCGCAGTTCAATTTCAACCTTGCGCTCATTAACTTCAATGTTGTCGGCACAAAGGCTTCTGAATCCGCCCTTAAAGCGCATGCTTTCTTTAAGAGAAAGCGAGTGCGAAAGAATGTAATACTCGCCCTTATATTTGTGCAAATGTGTGTGGTTGTTCGAATAGCTCATGCCAACCTCGCCTGGGTTAAGGAAATAATGTCCTCTGTACTCCCAGCTATCGCTGTCAAGCGGGTTCTTCGTTGTCATATAAGCCATGCTGCAGCCGGAAGGTGCAGCATACTTCTTGTTATCCCAGATGCTTCTTTCAGACCAGCTTGTGTTATATGTATAAACGTAAGTGTCGTTGATATAGTTAAGCTCGCTTGCTTCAAACAAATAGGGCGCAGGTATCTCCACAAAGTCAGAGGCAAACGAAATCATATCCTCGCCAAGCTTCACAATTCTTGCCGAGCCGGGCATATATTCGCTACCGTTTTTGCCGATTCCCGCACCAAACGAAAGCCAGCCCACGCCGTCATCGTCAATAACAACGCCGGGGTCAAACGGGTTAGGGCAGTCGCCAATGCCGGGAGTGTCAAAGCCAATCAAAGCCTTGCCCAAGGGGTCAGTCCAGGGGCCCAAGGGGTCTGTTGCGGTGATAACACCAACGCCGCAACCGTTGTTCGAGAAATAAAGATAGAAGTG
>JAZSPX010000155.1:0-8012 GCA_045537675.1 Candidatus Faeciplasma sp.
TGGAATTCCGCCAGTGAGGGCCTGGGCGTGGTCGTTCCCAAGCAGAAGAACTATCACATTGCCAAGCCGTTCGATGTGGCTTATGAGTGCCGCAGCGAGATGTGTATGCACATGAAGGATGCCGGCATCGAGATCAACTATCATCATCCCGAAGTCGCTGCTTCCGGTCAGTTTGAGATCGAGCCGCAGCTTGGCGAGGTGGTACACATGGCCGACGCGACCATGATGATCAAATATATCATTCACAACACCGCGCTCAAATACGGTAAATCCGCCACCTTTATGCCCAAGCCCATTTACGGCGAAGCCGGCAGCGGCATGCACGTGCATATGCTGCTGTTCAAGGATGGCGTTCCCGTATTCTCGGATGATAACGGATATGCGCACTTAAGCGAGACCGCGCACTACTTCATGGGCGGAATTTTAGCGCACATCGCTTCCCTTTGTGCACTGACCAATCCCAGCACCAATTCCTTCAAGCGTCTTGTTCCCGGCTTCGAAGCACCCGTCACGGTCGGCTACGCAACCTCCAACAGAAGTGCGGTCATCCGCATTCCCGCATACGCCAAGTCACCCGACAAGCGTCGCTTCGAGCTGCGCAATCCCGACGCGACCTGCAATCCCTATTTCTGTTATGCGGCCATTCTGATGGCGGGACTTGACGGCGTCAAGAACAAGATCGACCCTCATGCAAACGGCTGGGGACCTTACGACGTTAACCTTTATCACTTAAGCGATGAGGAGAAGGCAAAGCTTAAGCACCTTCCCACCTCGCTCGATGAAGCGCTCGACGCACTCGAGGCTGACCACGACTACCTCACCGCAGGCGGCGTATTCCCCGAGGAATTGCTTACTAACTTCATCAAAACCAAGCGCGAGGAGTGCCGTCAGCTTGCTGCTATTCCTCATCCCGCAGAGTTCGATAAGTACTATAATCTTTGATTTTTAATAACACAATAATTAACCAAAACTCATCACCGAACTGCAAGGTTCGGTGATCTTTTTGTCATAAAATATGTGAGGTTTGCACAAAATACTTTATCGGTTTAAAACGACTGTCGGCTAAAACAATGGCACAAATATATGAATTAATGAATATTTTGAAAATATGAAACTTTCAAATTTTATTTTGTTTTATTTTATGTTGTGCATTCACGACATATTTTACCCTTTCAACATACAATATGCACAAACTTTATCAAAACAGTTTATTATAATTGACTTTTTTAACAGAAAGGAGTAGAATATGATTAACGAGTTAACTATCTCGTGAAGAAATTTTAAACGAAGGAGCGAATACGATGGAAGCTAAAAGAATTCTTTCAGAAATTTTAGCATTAACACTTGCAACAGTGGTTCTTTTGTGCAATATCAGCGTTTCTGTATTCGCTACTGAAGTTGACTATTCCGAAACAGAAATTTTGCCCGCTGAAGAATTTGAAACCAATGGCGAAATCGAGCTCGTAGCTGGCGAAACCTCTACCGATTTTATTGGCGACAGCATGATAACCGTCAGCGTTGAATATACCAATCCCTTGTTCATGGCTTTCGATTATTCTCAGTTCATCTCGGTTGACGAGGCAGCACTCATCGTTCGCGACAACCTCAGAAGCCACGTTAACGACTTCACCGTTTTCATCGCCACCAACACTCCCGACTATCGCGAAGCTTACATGCAGCTTTTATATACTGCCGAGAATCATACCGGCAACCCCATCGAAGGTGACTACTTAGTATGGCAGACCGGCGATATGCAGATTCTTATTAACCTTTTGGTTAATAACGGTACCTACTACTACATCATGCACTTCATCGTTCCTTACTACACCACCATCGAACAGGAAGCAGAGCTTGACATGGTTGTTAACCAGATCCTCGATTCCTTGAATCTTTACAACGCTTCCGATTACGACAAGGTTAAGGGCATTTACGATTATCTTTGCCAGAACGTAACCTACGATTACGCTCACTCCGGTGACGCTTCCTACACCCTTAAGCATTCGGCATATGCAGCCCTCGTTCAGAAGAACGCTGTTTGCCAGGGCTATGCTTTGGCTTTCTATCGCCTTGCTTTAAGCTTAGGCATCGACGCTCGAATCGTTGGCGGCACTGCTAACGGCGGCGCACACGACTGGAACATCGTTGAACTCGGCGGCAGATACTTCGACCTCGACGCTACTTGGGACGCTGGCAGAACTAACTATAAGTACTTCTTAAAGAGCGAAGAACATTTTGCTGACCACGTAAGATATGACGAATACAACACCGGCAGATTCGTTACAAGACACCCCATTTCTTCTCAGGACTATTACGAAGCTGAATTCACCGTTATCGACGGAACCCTCATTTCCTATAACGGCGTTGGCGGCGACGTAGTTATTCCCGAAGGCGTTACCGAAATCGGCGAAGGTGCTTTCAGGAACGAAGCTAACATCACCAGCATCACAGTTCCTACAAGTGTTATGACAGTAAGCGACAACGCATTCGATTGCAACGCTTCCAAGATCATCTTCAAATCTAAAGATACTTTCATCTCCAACAGCTTCAACACAATCGGCCTCAACACCGTAATTCGTGGCTATGCAGATTCAACCGCCAAGGCTTATGCTGATATGTTCGGCAGAGTATTCGAAGAAATCTCGAATAACGACGGCGACATCGACGGCAACGGAATAGTTGACAACAACGACGCTGTTTACCTTCTCTACGCTTCCATTTTCGGAACTGAAGAATACCCCGTAAGCCAGGATTGTGACTATAACAACAACGGCATTATCGACGAGCAGGACGCAACCTACCTTCTCTATCACACCCTCTTTGGAGCAGAGGAATATCCTCTTAACTAATTGAATAAGCAATCAAACCCTCTTAGCCTTAAATGCTAAGAGGGTTATTTTTGTGCCTACGAATCGTGTGCAAGGCGGTGCGTTCTCACACGCTCGCAAATGCCTCTGTCTGCTTAATATGTGGGGCTGGTGTGTTGTTGTTACCTCACACAGCCTGCAACGGCCCTTACCGTGCGTTATAGGCCCTTTAATGCGCTTATCAATAATCATCGTCAAATAAAAAAGAACGCAGATCTCTCTGCGTTCTTTTAATATTCGGTTTTTATTTAACAGGCTCATCGCTAATTGCGATTCTGTCAAGGTCAGGTGCCCACAACAGGTTAGAAGTAAGCTTAACGGTGTTCTTGCCGGCCTTAAGTGTAACCTTAAGCTTGTGCATTTCAGGTGCATCATAGCTTGTGCCGGTAAGTCCCTTAACCTCATACTTTTCGCCGTCAATGTCAATCAAAAGGTTGCGTTCTTCGCCTGTGCAATAATAAACAACCATCTCATATTCGCCGTCCTTGGGGGCGTTAACTGTAATTTCGCAGATGTTTGTTGCGTTGCCAACATAGCCAACCTTCTGGCCGCCGCTGCAAAGCATCGAAGATGAAACTGTTGCGCTGCCCGAAAGCTTGCCGTCTTCACATTCATAATAGGTGAAGCCCTTAAGGTCGGCGTTGGGGCTTTCCTCAACCTCGGTGTTAACCTTATCCTTTGTAATCATAACGGCAACGCCGCCGATTTCGCTAAGGTCGAACTTCAAAGTATCGCTTGCCTTAACCTTCTGTTCCTTCAAGTCAAGCTTGCCCTTCTCGTTATCAAAGTAAATATATGCGTTATATTCGCCGTCGCCCAAGAAGTCCAAAGGCACAGAAACAGTTCTCTTCTTCATTGTCATCGAGCCGATGTAGAAGTCCTCGCCATCAGAACGTACATAGGTAACGTGGCTTCCGGGGTAACCCTCAATAACCTTCGAGGTTTCCCAAACGGTAGGAATTCTTGAAAGCAAAGGAAGACCGATGAAGCTGGGGAAGAGCTTTGCAGAAGCCGCAAAGTGCTGAAGTGACGATTCAAACACAATAGCCTTTGCCAAGCTGAAGCCGCCGCTTTCGCCTGTCTTTTCAATTGCAATACAGCTGGGTGTATAGTCCATCGAACCTACAATGTTTCTGGTGAAGGGATACATTAAGCAGTTAGAGGGGTGGGGCGCATCGCTCCACTTTCTGAATTCTTCACCCAAAACAGCCTCGGTCGACATAATGTTGGGGTAGGTTCTTGTTTCGCCGCAGGGGTGAATACAGCCGTGGTAATAAATCATCAGCTCATACTTAGCACCAATCTCGGCACAGTTTCTCATCGATTCCAAAACCTCAATAGCGTCGCTTTCAAAATAGTCAGTCTTAATACCGACTACGCCTGCTTTGCTCCACTTCGAGAATCTTTCTTCAATATCCTCGGGTGTCTTAAGCTCTAAATAGTTCACCCAAACGATAATTCCAACGCCCTTTTTCTTTGCATAGTCGCACATTTCCTTAAGTCTGTCGCCAAAGGTGGGCCAGCCTGCGTCCAAACAGCAATATTCCCAGCCGTTTTCGGCAGCAAAGTCAATATATTCAATCTGAATATCATAATTGTGCTGGTTTTCGCCCGACCACCAGCTCCACGAAACCTTACCCGGCTTGATCCAGCTTGTGTCCTTAAACAGCTTTTCGTCCATTGCAGGGCAAAGCGAATCAACCACGCTGCTTCCCATCAAACCGTCAAGGTCAGATGCGATGATAGCAGTTCTCCACGGTGTAGTAAAGCCGTTTTCGGTCTTAACCTCCGAAATTCTTATGTGTCCGGGGCTTGCAAGCTCGTCGGTAACCTCGTTTGCAGGGTCACGCTCAAAGCCGAACTGCCACAAAAGCGAGGGGTTGCCGCCTCTTGTTTCAAGCACGCTCTTAATATATGTAATATCATTAGCATAAGCGTCCGATTCGGTGAACAGCATCCATGTGTCGCCTGTATATGCTGTAACAGGGGTGTTAAAAATGCCGTTGTGGTTGGTCAGCGCCTTATAATCATATTCGTTATAACCAACCTCATAGGTTGCGCTGTAACCGCCTGCAAAAACGGTCGTGTCCTTTTCAAGGTTAATCTGCGAAGCCTCGTTGATAACGTAAACTCTGCCGTCCTTGCCGCCGTCAACATCTTCATAACGGTAAGCAAAGCCGTCGTCATAAAGGCGAACGCGCAGGGTCATGCCTGCCTCGCCCTTTTTAAGGAATATCTCGCGTTCCATGCAGTGGTCACGCTTGCTGACGTTTTTAAGCGAAACCGTTTCACAGGTTTCATATTCGTCGTCAATCTCATCGGGTCTCGAGAACGACCTGATCTCCTCAATTCCGCTTGAAAGGTCACAGTTCGATAACGTAATTCCAAGCTTCGAGGGGGTGATAACCTCCTCCTTCTTAAATTCAACGCTGTAATAAATACCGCCCTTTTCATCCTGCCAGAACAGTGCCTTAACGTTTCCGTCAGGAGAGTAGGTGGTAAGCTCTTCAAGTGCATAAAGCTTAACGTCGCCATACTTAGCACCGCTCGAAGACTTTCTTACAACAGTAATTTCGGTCTTGGGCTCGTCGTTGTTCACAATGTTGCTGCCGCTGCTCGGCGTATCCTGTGCGCAGGCGCAAAGCGATAACATCATTAACAAAGCCAAAACCAAAGCCAAAAACTTCTTCATAATAACAGTTCATTTCCTTTCCGTAAATTTATAAGCAATACGCTTATTATAATTATAATAGTACATATGTAAAGTTTCAATAGGTAAATTGCCCAAAATGAAAAATGTCAGTTTTTCATCAAACAAATCATGTCTCTTTTCTTTTAAATATTTTGTTTCAAATTTTAATATTAATTGAAAAAGATTATATAGACATAGCCGATAATGTGTGCTAAACTGTCTTTAATGATATTTAAAATTTTTATAATATCGGGAGGGGACATATATGGATAACAAAAATATGCAAGAGTTTAAATTACGCACAAAAGAGCTTGTTTCAAAGCTTACGTTAGATGAAAAGCTTTCAATGCTTACAACAGGTCACGCCCCTGTTGAACGTTTGGGCCTTAAGCCCTACCACATCGGAGCAGAGGTTGCGCGCGGCTTTGTCGGAAGAAGCGAGGAATATATCTCAACAGTTTTCCCTCAGCCTGTCGGCCTTGCAAGCACCTTCGACAGAGATTTAATGTACCGCTTGGGCGAAATTGCCGCCGACGAAGCAAGAGCATACTATAACCCCACTCAGCGCGGCGGTATTGCACTTTGGGGCCCGACTGTTGACATGGCACGCGACCCCAGATGGGGTAGAAACGAAGAAGCCTACGGAGAAGATGTCTGCTTAACGGGCGAGCTTTCTGCCGCCTATACCAAAGGCATGGCAGGGGACAACGGCAGGTTCTTAAAGTCGATTCCCACACTTAAGCACTTCTGTGCCAATAATAACGAGGAAGACCGTGGCAGCTGCGATGCTTACCTGCCGCTAAGACTTAAATACGACTACTATTACGCCGCTTTTGAAAACGCCATTGTAAACGGCGGCGCAAAAAGCTTAATGACAGCATATAACGAGATCAACGGCTGCCCTGCAATTTTAAACCCCGAAATAAAGAGCATTTTAAAGGATAAATGGGGCCTTTGGTACACCGTTTCGGACGGCGGCGACTTCTCTCAGACAGTTGTTTCCCACCGCTTCTGCGAAACTCACAGCGAATCGTTGGCACTCTCCCTTAAAGCAGGGTCAGACAGCATGACCGATAACGGTATTCTTGTCAAAGCGGCTGCAAAAACCGCCCTTGAAGAAGGCAGACTTACCGAAGCCGACATCGACGAAACCCTTTGCAACACCATTTTCTCCCGCTTTGCCTTGGGCCAGTTCGATGAGTGCGAATATAACTCCATCGGCACCGACGTTATCGACTGCGACGACCACAAGAAAACCAATCTTAAGGCCGCACTTGAACAGATAACTCTGCTTAAAAACGACGGCATTCTGCCTTTAAACTCTGCACCCAAAAAGCTTGCGGTTTTGGGCGCAATGGCAGACGAAAACCTAATGGACTGGTACACAGGCGTTTCGTCCTATGATATTTCCGTTCTTGAAGGTGTCAAGGAAGAATTTAAATCCAGCGAAGTTATATATGACAGCCTTTGGGACCATGTGAGCATTAAAGCCCCCAACGGCAAATATTTAAGCGTTAACGAGGAAGGCTTGGTTACCGCCACCGCCGAAACCGTTGGCGAGAGCGAGATCTTCGAGCTTCAGGACTGGGGCGAGAACTGGATAAACTTCTTCTCGGTCAAGTATAAAAAATACATTAAGCTTTCCGACGGTGACGTATTCCGCCTTAATTCAAGACGTGTTTACGACTGGTACACCCGTGAAACCGTAAACCTTAAAAAGTTCGGCGACAAGTATTTAATCGAGGAATTTTTGCACCACCGCCGCATGTTCTGCGACGATAACGGCAACGTAAGCGTCAAGCCCATTAACAACGCCCTTTGCGACCAGCTCTTTGAAATCAGCGTTGTAAAAAGCGGCCGCGAGCGCGCAAGCGAAATTGCAAAATCCTGCGACTTCGTCCTCTACTGTGTGGGCAACCACCCTGTTCAGGTGGCTAAAGAATGCTACGACAGAAAGACATTGGCGCTTAACATTCAGCCCGGCATGGCAACCCACCTTGTAAACGAAAACAAGAATACAGTCCTTGCCATCATTTCAAGCTATCCCTATTCTATTAACGAGGAAAATGCTTCGCTTCCCGCAATCATCTACTCTTCTCACGCAGGCATGTTCCTTGGCACAGCGGTTGCAAAAACTTTGACAGGCGAGAACAACCCTGCCGGCCGCACCCCTCAGACTTGGTACAAGTCCGAGCATGAGCTGCCCGACATTTTAAACTACGATATCGAAACTGCAGGCACTACATACATGTACTTCAAGGGCGAGCCTATTTATCCTTTCGGTCACGGCTTGTCTTACTCGAAGTTTGAATATAAAGACTTCGACGTTTTGCCCGAAGGCGACTGCTTTGTTCCCAAGGTAACGGTCAAGATTACTTCCGACCGTGACGGCGACGAGGTCGTTCAAATTTACTACACCGTTACCGATTCCAAGGTTATCCGTCCCATCAAAAAGC
>JAZSPX010000076.1:0-1597 GCA_045537675.1 Candidatus Faeciplasma sp.
ATCTATAACATCATCAACAGCCGAGCTAACATGGGCAAACCGACTATTGTTTCGACTAACCTCTCGCTCGAGGAGCTGCAGGCAAGATATGATGACAGAATTATTTCCCGACTTTTGGGAATGTACTTTACGCTTCGCTTCATTGGCTCGGATATAAGGCTTATTAAAAGAAGAAACGGCGAGGTATAAAAACAGCGGTACGAGATTAATTCGTACCGCTTGTTTTATAAATTATTATGCTTTAATCAGCTTTACAATCTGCTTTTTGCCCTTCTTAAGAATTGCTTCGTTAGAAAGGTCAATCACAGCGTTAACGTCGGTTACCTTTTCGTCGTTTACAGAAACGCCACCCTGCTGAACTAAGCGTCTTGCCTCTGCCTTAGAGGGGGCAAGCTTGCAGGAAACAAGTGCATCGAGAACGTTTACGCTATCAGCTTCAAACTCGAAGGTAGGCATATTTTCACTTGAACCGGCACCGCCGAACACGCTCTTTGCGGTTTCAAGTGCCTTAGTAGCTTCATCCTCACCGTGAACGAGTTTAGTGAGTTCAAAAGCTAAAATTTCCTTAGCCTTGTTAAGCTCGCTGCCTTCCCACTTGTCCATTGCATCAATTTCTTCAAGAGGCAGGAATGTGAGCATTCTGATGCACTTCAAAACGTCTGCATCGGAAACATTTCTCCAATACTGGAAGAATTCATAAGGGCTGGTCTTCTCGGGGTCAAGCCAAACAGCGCCCTTCTGGGTTTTACCCATCTTCTTACCTTCAGAATTAAGGAGAAGTGTAATTGTCATTGCATATGCGTCTTTACCAAGCTTACGTCTGATAAGTTCGGTACCGCCAAGCATGTTTGACCACTGGTCGTCGCCGCCAAACTGCATGTTGCAGCCAAGGTTCTGATAGAGGTGGTAGAAGTCGTAGGACTGCATTATCATGTAGTTGAATTCCAAGAATGAAAGGCCTTTTTCCATTCTCTGCTTATAGCATTCAGCAGTAAGCATTCTGTTAACCGAGAAGCAAGCGCCAACTTCACGCAAAAGGTCGATGTAGTTAAGGCCGAGCAACCAGTCTGCGTTGTTAACCATAACAGCCTTGCCTTCACCAAACTCGATGAACTTAGACATCTGCTTCTTAAAGCAATCACAGTTGTGCTGAATCGTTTCGGGTGTCATCATCGAGCGCATGTCGGTTCTACCCGAAGGGTCACCGATATATGCAGTACCGCCGCCTATCAATACAACAGGGCGGTTACCTGCCATCTGAAGTCTCTTCATCAAGCACAAAGCCATGAAATGGCCGACGTGCAAAGAATCTGCTGTGGGGTCAAAACCGATATAGAATGTTGCTTTACCGGTGTTAACAAGCTCTCTGATTTCTTCTTCGTCTGTAACCTGGGCAATTAAGCCGCGGGCTTTAAGTTCTTCATAAATTTGCATTGTTTTTTCCTCCTAAAAATAAAAATCCTCCGGCAATTTCTTGCCAGAGGACGATTGATTACAAACCGTGGTACCACCTCAGTTTACTGTGTTATAAATTAACACAGCCTCGTTCACACTGTAACGGGTGTACCCGCATGCCCCTACTTAGGTTCAAGGCACA
>JAZSPX010000150.1:0-12743 GCA_045537675.1 Candidatus Faeciplasma sp.
CATCTCGCTAAAGAATATGGTGTAGAGTATCAAGATGATGTTTTTCATCAAATAAAAGAATATGATGGAAGTATAATTGAAGTTGGCTCATTCTATACAGTTAACAATGTATTCGCATATTTCCATACAGACAAGCGAAGCATGTATAGCGAGATAAGAATATTCGTATATCTATTTAATCCCGAAACGCAAGAATCTAAGTTAGATTACGTTATTCTTGATAGAAAAGGATCATACACGGTAAATGTAAAATCCGAAGATGGATGGCTCATTGTAGGTGCAGAGGTGTTGTTCTGTCATGAATATAACATATGCGGTGCCAGTTCTACTTTTGCTTGGGTAAATGATGAAACAAAAAAAGAATATATATTAGCAAACCGAGAAATAGTGAATTTTACTGGTGATAACTATGACGAGCTTACAGCTATGATTAGAGAGATCAGCCGTGAACGAAATTCGTCAGATGATTTTAAATTGAAATCTATGCATGATGAACGGTTAATTCCACAGTAAATCATATATGCAAGAATTCATTAGCAGATAACAAAAGCGAGCTTCCTAAAAAGAAGCTCGTTTAACTTTTATTCACCTTTCCACGCAAACTCACTCATCACAACCCGTCCGTCGTCGTCAAATTCAACGCCGTCCGCTTCCAAAAGCTCTCGCTGGCGGTTAATCCCTCCAAAAGCAAAGGCTTTCGAAAGCTCGCCGTTCTTTGTCACAACACGGTAACAGGGGATCGTGTCTGGGTCGGGGTTAACGTGCAAAGCATATCCCACCACTCTTGACCACCTTGGGTTTCCTGCAAGCATAGCAACCGCGCCGTAAGACGCCACCTTGCCACGGGGTATTCTTTTCACAACTTCATAAATTCTTTCAAACGTGTTCATATCATAAAATAATTTCGCCCACCGTTTTGTCGATGGGCGATTTTGCTTTAATTAATAGTTTTCTTTTCTAACTTCAAAGAAGCTCTGAGGATGAGCGCAAACGGGGCAAACGCCGGGTGCCTTCTTGCCCATTACAAGGTGACCGCAGTTGCGGCATTCCCACATGGTTTCTTCAGCCTTCTCAAATACCTTCTGCATTTCAACGTTAGAAAGAAGTGCGCGGTATCTTTCTTCGTGTGCCTTTTCAATAGCAGCAACAGCTCTGAACTGGTAAGCAAGCTTTGTAAAGCCTTCTTCTTCAGCTTCCTTGGCAAAGGTGTCATACATGTCGGTCCATTCATAGTTTTCGCCTTCGGCAGCTGCAGCAAGGTTAGCGGCTGTGTCGCCCAATTCGCCCAAAGCCTTGAACCACAATTTTGCGTGTTCCTTTTCGTTTTCAGCTGTGTTGAGGAAGATAGCAGCGATCTGCTCATAGCCTTCCTTCTTAGCAACAGATGCAAAATAGGTATACTTGTTTCTTGCCTGAGATTCACCTGCAAACGCAGTCATCAAATTCTTTTCGGTTTTAGAGCCCTTAAGTTCCATAATCTTTACTCCAATCAAATTAAATTATTTTTTTATATGAAATGATGCTCGTTAGGCATCATTATTCACCTTTGGTTACTTGCAGTCCTCGCAGATATAGTGTGCGTTAAAGTCATAAGATATAACCTCAACGTCTAAAAGATTTTCCACTCTGTCTTTAATATCCTCTAAATGAAAATCGGTAATCTTGCCGCAGGTGCCGCAAATCAGGTGCCCATGCGCAACAGTCGATTTATCATAATGGTCAGGCTTGCCGCTGACACTAATCAGCCCAATCTCGTTCGCTTCACACAGCTTTCCAAGGTTACGGTAAACCGTTCCCAAAGCAATGTGAGGCATTTCCTCCTTCGCACGCTGATAAATCTCCTCGGCAGTTAAATGACCTTTAGCTGAATTAATGATCTTTAAAATCAATAGCTTTTGCTTTGTCATTTGCGTCTCCTTTTTAGGAATAATTCTTAAAATTATAATATCAAAATGTTTATAGCTTGTCAATAGGTATTTTTGCTCAATTCTAACGCCATTTTTATGGTAAAAATGATAAAATCTTTTTACACTTTAAGCCGTTAATTCGATAAAATGTAGAATATGTCGTGAAGTCTTGACTTGACCATTTAAAAAGCAATATAATCAGTTTAACACTTTATTTAATTGAAAGGTGATACATATGAAAGCAATAAAATCATATCTCAATCATTTGTTTATCGACGGACTTTCGGGCATGGCTCTCGGCTTGTTTGCAACGCTCATCATCGGTACAATCATCGACCAGATTGGCGGTTTAATTCCCGGTGACATCGGTCTCTACTTAAAGTATATCGCCAGCTTTGCCAAAGCAATGACAGGCGCAGGCATCGGTGTCGGTGTTGCCGCCAAGTTCAAATCAAGCCCTCTTGTAACCGTTTCTGCCGCCGCTTGCGGTATGGTCGGTGCATTTGCGGGCAAAATCACACTCGATAATTTTACTTCCGGTACTATGACGTTCGTCGGCCCCGGTGAGCCTTTGGGCGCATTTGTTGCCGCTTACGTTGCAATCGAAATCGGCATGCTCGTTTCGGGCAAAACCAAGGTAGATATAATTGTAACCCCCATGGTTGCAATCCTCAGCGGTTCTGTTATCGGCATTCTTTTAAGCCCTCCCATCTCCGCATTCATGAAGTGGGTCGGCGGCTTAATTAACTATGGCGTAGAAAGCCAGCCTATCATAATGGGCATCATCGTTGCCGTACTCATGGGCATGGCTCTCACTCTCCCCATCAGCTCTGCTGCAATCGGTGTTTCTTTGGGCCTTTCGGGTATTGCCGCAGGTGCCGCTGCCGCAGGCTGCTGCGCGCAGATGATAGGCTTCGCTGTAATGAGCTACCGCGAAAACAAGGTCAGCGGTCTTATTTCTCAGGGCATAGGCACATCCATGCTTCAGATGCCTAACATCATCAAGCACCCCTTAATCTGGCTCCCGCCGATCATCACCAGCGCAATCTTAGGCCCCATCTCAACTGCTGTTTTCGGCATGGTCAACAACGCAACAGGCTCGGGCATGGGTACCGCAGGCTTGGTTGGCCAGTTCATGGGCTATGCTTCCATGGTCGAAGCAGGCGTTGAACCCGTCATCGCTCTTTTAGAAATCGCAATCATGCACTTCATCGCTCCCGGTCTTCTTTGTTTAGGCATTGCAGAGGCTATGCGCAAGCTCAACCTCATCAAGTCCGGCGATATGAAGCTCAGCGTTTAATAGCATTAACATCAATAACGGTGTAAGGCAATGTTGCTTTACACCGTTTTATTTTGCTCAAATATATTTGACAAATTATGCCATTTGTTTGAGGTAGAATAAATTCATCCATGATTATATTTATTTAAAAAGGATGATTAAAATGTTAAAGAAACTTGCAATCGCCCTGCCCAAAGGCTTCATCAAATATTCCTCCTTGTGCGCAATTTGTGCCGTTGTTGCCGCAAAATCAACGGTTTTTGGGTTGTCTTCACCCATCAGCGTCGTAATCTCAACAATTCTACCGCTTCCTTACTGCTTCGTCTTTTCTGCTTTTCTGCTTGTTTCCGAGGCTTTCTTCGGCGTCACTGCGCATTCCTTGGGCGCTGTTATAGCTTCTTTTATCATATCTTCGGTAAGGGCTGTCAGACCGCACTTTCCTGTAAAGAAAACCACCTTTACTCAAACCGCCTTGCCTTTTGCCGCTTATCTCATATCTGTTCTTGCTTTCCTTGTCATTTTTTCGTCACCGTTCACAGAATATCTTTCAATGCTTGCGTTTTCTGTGGCAATCCCGTCGCTGATTGTTGCCTATAACAACCAAACCTCAAAGCAAATGGCTTCGCTTTTGTTTATTGCCATAATAACAACGCTTGCAAGCCTCGACTTCGTCTACTTCAACATTGGCCGGGCCTTTGGCATTTTCGTCGTACTTGCTGTCGGCTTTTATAAGGGTGCGGCTTTTTCCTGCTTCATCGGCATTCTTTGCGCACTTTCCGTTGCTCTTTACAATCCTTCAATGTTTTCCTCAACGGTCTATGTCTGCATAATTGCGCTTGTTTGCTCGGGCAGGGGACATAAAGACAAAATCCGCCTGCCTCTCTACGCCGTTACCGCTTCGCTTGTCTGTGCTGTTCTGTCGGGCGCAAACACTCACGATATCTGCTTCGTCGTCGATACCTTCGTTGCCGCCGTCACATTCATTTTTTCAGAGGGTAAGATAAACCGATACTTCAACCGCTTCACCCAAAGCTCCAAAGATGCCGATATATACCTCTCACTCATATCTTCCTATACTTCGTCTCATGCCCATTCCATATCATCGCTTAACAGCTATCTTAATTCACTTTCTGCGGCCTCTTTAGGTCAAAAACCAAAAGATATCTCCTCTAACCTCTATTCATCTATATGCTTGTCCTGCAAAAACCATGACACCTGCTTTTTGGACAAGCATCTTGAATTCAGTTCCGCTGTAAAAAACTGCACAAGGCCATACGAGCTGATTTCTTCAGCCGAAAAGCTAAAATCGCAAAACGATTATCTAAGAATCCTTTCTTCGAAAAGGCGTGCAGGCTTTGAAGAAGCTTTTTCCGTTCTTGACACCGTTCAAAGCTATATTTTTAACGAGGGGAGACTGCCCGACACAGTTAAAAACATCAACCTCGTCCTGACCGATAAGCTGATCAACTCACTCTCTCAGAATAAAGCCTTGGCACAAAACTCTGCCGTTTTCTGCGACGGCTCACTCTACATCGAATATCCAAAACACAAACAAATCAGCGAAATGCGCCTTTGCCTTCTTGTAAGCGAACTTATGTCAATCGACTACCCAATGCCCGAGGTTACAGCTTTTGATAATTTCGTAAGATACACCTTTTCGCCAAAGCCAAAATTCTGCGCCGACTTCGGCACTGTGCAAATAAGCGCACAAAGTGACAGGTGCGGCGACAGCTATGATTGCTTTACCGTCGGCAACACGCTATATTACATTCTTTGCGACGGCATGGGCACAGGCAAGGCTGCAAGTGTCAGCTCGTCGTTATTAATCGCTTTAATCAAGCGTCAGCTCACTCATAACACCTCGCCAAATGCCGCGATCTCGCTTTCTTCGCTCATAATGCGCCTAATCAGGCTCGATGAAAGCTTTGCAACCCTCGACATGCTAAGTGTTGATCTGAATACAGGCGAGTGCGAGTTCTTCAAGTCCGGCTCCTGCCGAAGCTATATTATAAACGAGGGTATACAAGACGTCCCTTCGGGCGGTTACCCGATCGGCATATTAAGCGAAATCAATACCCACACGTCAAAAAAACAAATCAGCTCCGACAGCGTAATCGTCATGTTTTCCGACGGCGCAAAAGAGATACCTTATCAGCTTATCGAAAAAACCGTCCACGAAAACATATCCTTTTCAAGCGAGGAAATAGCAGAAAATATATTAAAAAATTCGCAAGCCTCTTTAAAACACAGCCAAAATGACGACGTTACCTTGGCAGTTATTAAAATTGAAAGAAGAAACAAATAATCCGTTCGTCAATATATACAAAAATGGCAGTTGCAAAATGTAATATTTAAAGAAAATGTATAAAAAACCTTGCATATTATTACGCTTTTTGATAGAATATATCCGTACTTTTATGCCTGTTTATTGTGATGGGGGAGTGTTTAAAAATGTCTGACAATTTAGCGTTAGAACACGACCGCATTTTAAGTTTCATCAGCGGAAAGAACTTCGACTGTGCCGATTTTTTCGGCTGTCACAGGTTAAACAAAAACGAATATCTTTTTCGGGTATGGGCACCGAATGCACGCCGTGTTTCTGTGGTCGGTGATTTCAATTACTGGAACGCATTGTCAACCCCTCTTGAAAAAGACGGTTTCGGAATATGGCAGTGCAAAGTACGAAACATCAGCGAGGGTACGCTCTATAAATACTGCATATTAGGAGCGGATAATTCTGTCCGCCTTAAATCCGACCCTTACGGTTTAAAAATGGAAACAGGCGGCAAAAGTGCAACCTTCGTTACAGATATAAGCGGTTACGACTGGCAGGATTCAGCGTGGCTTGCAAAGCGCAAAAAGCAAAACATTTTGCGTCAGCCCATGAATATCTACGAGGTTAACGCTGCTTCGTGGCGGCGAAACAGCGACGGAAGCTACTACACATACTCTCAGCTTGCCGAAGAGCTGGTGCCTTATGTTAAAGAAATGAACTACACTCATGTCGAGTTCATGCCGCTTACAGAATACCCGTTCGACGGTTCGTGGGGCTATCAGGTAACAGGCTACTTTGCTCCCACCTCACGTCTTGGCTCTCCGCACGATTTAATGAATTTGATAGATAAATTCCATCAACAGGGGATAGGTGTCATCTTGGACTGGGTTCCTGCCCACTTTCCAAAAGACGAAAACGGTCTTTTCGAATTCGACGGCTCACCCTGCTACGAATACTCCGACCCGCTTAAACGCGAGCATAAAACATGGGGAACCCGAGTGTTCAACTTTTCAAGACCAGAAGTCAGGTCGTTCTTAATTTCAAGTGCCCTGCACTGGATCGAAAAGTACCATATCGACGGCTTGCGTGTCGATGCTGTCGCCTCAATGCTCTATCTTAACTATGACCGACCCGAAGGCCGTTACAGGCCAAATAAATTCGGCGGAATAGAAAACTTCGAAGCTATCGGGTTCTTACAGAAATTGAACGAAGCTGTCAAATCCCGCAATCCCGGTGTTTTAATGATAGCAGAGGAATCAACTGCTTGGAGAGGCGTTACTACCTCTGTTGAAAAAGGCGGTCTCGGCTTTGATTTTAAGTGGAACATGGGCTGGATGAATGACCTGTTGGCTTACAATTCGCTCGACCCGATATACCGTTCATACCACCACGATAAGCTTACTTTTCCGCTAACGTACGCTTTTTCCGAGAATTTTGTTTTATCCATTTCTCACGATGAAGTCGTACACTGCAAATGCTCACTTGTCGATAGATTCCCCGGCGATGCACTTATGAAGCTGAAAGGGGACAGGGCGTTCTTGGCTTACATGTCAAGCCACCCCGGCAAAAAGCTTTTGTTCATGGGTTATGAATTCGCCCAGTTTAAAGAATGGGACTATAATTCAGGCCTCGAGTGGTTTATGATAGATAATTTCAAAACCCATTCAGATTTTAAAGAATACGTTAAAAACCTCAACAAGTTCTATCTCGATAACCCGCCGATGTGGGAGGACGACTCCTCGTGGGACGGCTTTAAATGGATAGCTTGTGATGATAAAGACCTAAACATAATCATCTATCGCCGTATTGACACAAAAGGCAACGAGGTTTATGTTGTTTGCAACTTCTGCCCTGTTGATAGGCTTGATTACCGCTTTGGTGTACCCCATAAAGGAACGTATACAGAGGTGTTCAATTCTTCGTCTTCAGATGGGTTAGAGGTCACAAACGCCCCCGTCAAATCCGAGCCAATACCTTTTAACGGATTTGACCAATCAATCAAAGTTAATATTCCCGGCTTGACGGTAATGTATTTCAAGGTGAGAAAATCACCCGGCAGAAAACCAAAACCAAAAACCGAATAACTTGGGATTAATATATTATTGAAAGGAAGAAGTAGTATGTATAACAAAAAAGAATGTGTGGCAATGCTGCTTGCAGGCGGTCAGGGTTCCAGACTTTATGCTTTGACCCAGAACGTAGCAAAGCCCGCGGTACCTTACGGCGGAAAGTACCGCATCATCGATTTCCCGCTCTCTAACTGTGTAAACTCCGGTATCGACACAGTCGGTGTTCTCACCCAGTATCAGCCCTTGGTACTTAACGATTACATCGGCAACGGTCAGGCATGGAACCTTGACCGCTTTAACGGTGGTGTACACATCCTGCCTCCTTACCAGTCCAGCTCAGGCGCTCAGTGGTATGAGGGCACGGCAAACGCTATTTATCAGAACCTTTCCTTCATCGACAGATATGACCCCGAATACGTTGTTATCCTCTCGGGCGACCATATTTACAAGATGGATTATTCCGATATGCTCAAATATCATAAGGAAAAGAATTCGGCCTGCACCATCGCTGTAATCGACGTTGAATTGCAGGAAGCTTCCCGCTTCGGCATTATGTTTGCAGACGAAAACGACGCTGTTTATGACTTCGTTGAAAAGCCGAAGGAACCCAAGAGCACCTTGGCATCAATGGGTATCTACATCTTCTCTTACCCCGTTCTTAAAAAGTATCTTATCGAAAACGAAATGGATACCGAAGCTACCAAGGACTTTGGTAAGAACATCATTCCTGCTTTGCTTGAAAACAAGGAAAGAATCTTCGCTTACAGATTTGAAGGTTACTGGAAGGATGTTGGTACTATCGACAGCTTGTGGGAAGCTAACATGGACCTTTTAAGCCCCACAGTTTCGTTGGATCTCTACGATCCTAGCTGGAAGATCTACTCCAACAACGATTCCCGCGCTCCTCACATCATCGGCAAAAATGCCAAGATCCAGAACTCGATGGTTACAACAGGCTGTGTTATCGACGGTGAAGTTGAATTCTCCATGATCTCGGGCGGCGTTACCATCGAAGAAGGCGCTGTTATCACCAGCTCCATTCTCATGCCCGGTGCAACCGTTAAAAAGGGTGCTGTCGTTGAATATGCCATCGTTGGCGAAAACAGCGTTGTATGCGAAGGCGCACACATCGGTGCAAGCCCCGAAACAATGGAAAACAGAGACGACTGGGGCGTTGCAGTCGTCGGTCACGAAGTAACTGTCAGCGAAGGCGCAGTAGTAGCTCCCAAGCAGATTATTTCTAAGGATATTTAAGGAGGCGGTAACTGTGAGTTATAATATGACAAATGTTCTGGGCATTCTCTTTGCAAATGCTCACGATGAAGCAATCCCCGAGCTTACCTCTAACCGAGCAATGGGCTCTGTACCTTTCGGCGGTCGTTTCCGCCTTATCGACTTCCAGCTTTCCGGCATGGTTAACTCCGGTATGTCTACCGTTGCAGTTATCACCAAGGAAAACTATCAGTCGCTTCTTGACCATATCGGTTCCGGCCGTAACTGGGACCTTGCCCGTTCCGACGGCGGTCTTACCATTTTGCCCCCTTACGGCAACGTTGACGCAGGCCGTTACACAGGCAAGATCGACGCTTTATACAAGGCTATCGGCTATATTAAAAAGGTTGACTGCGAATACGTTATCATTTCCGACTGTAACGTAGTTACCAGCGCAGATTACTCTAGGCTTGTTAAAGAACATATTAAGTGCAATGCCGACATTACCGTTCTCGCCAGCACCAAAGAATTCACCGCTAAGGAAACAGAAGTTTCTGTAACCTACAGCGCAGATGAATCTGGCAGAGTACGCGAAGTTATCATCAACAGCGCAAAGGCGGGCCTTTGCTCAATGGGTCTTAACTGCTACGTTCTTAAAAAGCAGCTCTTGATCGACCTCGTTTCCGACCTCGTACCCAGAGGAAAATATAGCTGGGGCAAAGACGTTTTGCAGGCTAAGATCAACGAGCTTAACATTCATATGTATGAATATACCAAGGAATACGTAAGAATTACCGACCTTGAAAGCTATTACAAGGCAAGCATGGAACTCATCAACCCCGATAAGGTGGCTAAGCTCATCTTAAAGAAGAAGCCCGTTTACACCAAGATCCGTGACGACGCTCCCGCTAAGTACGGTCTTGACAGCTCTGTAATCAATTCCATGGTTGCTGACGGCTGTGTTATCGACGGTGTTGTTGAAAACTCCATCCTGTTCAGAGGGGTTAAGGTTGCCAAGGGCGCTGTAATCAAGAACTGCATCTTAATGCAGGATACTGTTGTTGGCAAGAACACTCACGTTTCCAACATCATTACCGACAAGCAGGTTACCATTGGTGACGATTTGTCCATTTCTTCTTCCGGCAATTATCCCTTATATATTGCTAAAAACCGCAAGCTTTGATAAAATATGCATAAACCGAATATACGGCAGCTTTCTCATGCTGCCGTTTTCGGTGTTGTTTGCTGATTTATTTATTTTTGGAGGTTTATTATGAAAATACTTTATGCTGCAAGCGAGGCTTTGCCCTTCATCGCGTCCGGCGGACTTGCTGACGTTGCAGGCTCTTTGCCCGTTGCATTAAATGCTGCAGGCAACGATTGCCGTGTTGTTATGCCTCTTTATTCAACAATCAAAAAAGAACTCAGAGACACCTTAAAATTCGTCTGCGAGTTCTCTGTGCCCGTTTCATGGAGAAACCAGTATTGCGGCGTTTATGAAGGCGAAGCAAACGGCGTTACATACTATCTTTTAGATAACGAATATTACTTCAAGCGTAACACCATCTACGGCCACTATGACGATGCTGAAAGATTTACCTTCTTCTCACGTGCCATTTTAGAAATGCTTGCACACATCGACTTCAAGCCAGATGTTATGAACTGCAACGACTGGCAGACTGCTCTGGTTCCAGTTTTCTATAATGTTTATTATAAAGAAGTTGAAGGCTATGAAAACATTAAAACCGTCTTCACCATTCACAACATTCAATATCAGGGACAGTACGGCATGGACGTTTGCGGCGATATTCTCGGCTTGCCCGACTATGTCAAGTGGGTAGTTGAATATGACGGCTGTGTTAACTTTATGAAGGGCGCATTTGAAACCGCTGATAAGATTACGACCGTTTCTCCCACCTATGCCGAGGAGATTTTGCACCCCTACTTCTCTCACGGCCTCGACCCTGTTTTAAGAGGAATGCAGTACAAGCTCACAGGCTTCCTTAACGGTATCGACCAGGTTGTATATAACCCCGAAACCGACCCTGCTATTCCTGCTCACTTCAACGTAGATAACAAGGCAGGCAAGGCTGTCTGCAAGCGCGAGCTTTTGAAGGAGATGGGCCTTCCCGACGGTAAGGAGCCTGTAATCGGTATCGTTACACGTTTGGTTTCTCACAAGGGTCTCGATCTTGTCAAGTGCGTATTCGAGGATATGGTGCATCTTGGATATAAGTTCACAATTCTCGGTTCAGGCGAAAAGGTCTACGAAGACTTCTTCCGTGAAATGGCTTTCCGCTATCCCGACAGAGTTGCTGTAACCATCGGCTTTATCCCTGACCTCGCCCACAGAATTTATGCAGGCGCAGACATCTTCTTAATGCCTTCTCAGAGCGAACCTTGCGGCTTGGCTCAGATGGTTTCTCTCAGATACGGTACGATTCCGATCGTTCGTGAAACCGGCGGCTTGAAGGACAGCATCAAGGACTGCGGCGGCAAGGGCGGCAACGGCTTTACCTTCAAGACCTATAACGCTCATGATATGCTTGATGCCGCTGTTCGTGCAAGAGCATATTATGACCAGAAGATCAAGTGGGGCAGACTTGTAAGCCATGCCCTGCGTGAGGACTTCAGCTGGGATAGATCTGCACAGCTTTACATCGGACTTTATAAAGAAATTGTCGGCTAAGTCTTTACAAATGAATTAATTTGTGCTACAATAACTGACGTTGCATTATGCAGCGTCAGTTATATTATAAGAGAATAAGCGACTGCCTCACTTTTCACTATTAACTATCACTTTAATATGCGGGTATGGCGGAATTGGCAGACGCGCATGGTTCAGGTCCATGTGAGAGCAATTTCATGCAGGTTCAAGTCCTGTTACCCGCACCAAGAAAACAGCCCAAGCATTTGCTTGGGCTGTTTTCTTCATGAGGCAAACCGACGCAGAACCGAGAATGCGAAGCATTCTCTTGCTTTTCGCTTCTCAAGCTTTAACATTTATAAAAACTTTGGCGAAAAGCTGTTCAACAGTCCTGTTACCCCCTTTAAAGGGGCTCTTTGCTTTTGGTATAGTGTAATAGTGTGCGAAATGCATCGAGTTTGCCGAAGGCAAACTCATAAACTTCACGAGTATGAAGCTTTGATAGAGGCAGAGAGTATTATACGAAGTGAAGTTTTATGCAGAGTTCAAGTCCGATAGTTCCCAGTTTTCTGCTTCTCAAACTTTCACATTTATAAAAACTTCGGCGAAAAGCTGTTCAACGGTCCTGTTACCCTTATTTATGCATAGTTCAAGTCCTGTGTTATTTTATTTATACTGCTTAACCCGCTAAACCAAGTTCCTCAATAAAAACAACTAACTGTTGCTTGACTTGTTAACAAAACAATGCTATGTTTTATAAAACAATGTCATATTTTATAAAACATAAGGGGTTGATTTTATGACGCGGAAGCTATGGAATAAAGACTTTATTCTGCTCTTACAGGGTAACGCCGTCAGCACCGTTGGTGATTTGATGTATAGCGTAGCTATCGGCTATTGGGTCTATGAGCAAACAGGCTCCAGCAGTCTGATGGGTATCATGTCTGCCATCTCCATGTTTGTAACCATGATCCTGTCGCCGTTTACCGGCTCTATTATAGATAAATGCAATCGCAAATGGGTACTCGTTGGCATGGATATCATGCAGGGTGTTGTTATGCTGGCGATCGGCTTGCTGGCTTATTTAGATATGCTGAACGTACCGGGTGTGCTTATTGCCGCATTTTTGGCAGCCTTCGGCAGTGTATTCTATTCTCCTGCAGCCAATACTCTGATGATCGACATCATTCCTCACGATGACATGACCAGAGGACAATCAATCTTTTCAGGCTCTAACGCCCTTATTAACATGGTTGGTACCGCCTTCAGCGGTGTCATGGTCGCGTTCTTCGGTGTGCCCCTTATTGTAGTTCTCAACGGCCTCAGCAATCTCTACTCTGCTTTCTCGGAACTG
>JAZSPX010000131.1:0-3786 GCA_045537675.1 Candidatus Faeciplasma sp.
GTCCTTCCAAAAATTCTTCAATAACAATGTTATCGCCCGATTTTCCGAAAGCCTTGTCCTGCATGATGGATTTAACAGCGTCATAAGCTTCTTCGCGGGTGGTCGCAATGATTACGCCCTTGCCCAAAGCCAAGCCGTCAGCCTTAATAACTGTCGGGATAGGTGCGGTTTTTAAATATTCCAGTGCCTTTTCAGCGTCGTCAAACACTTCAAAAGCGGCAGTGGGAATGGAGTATTTCTTCATCAGCTCTTTCGAGAATACTTTGCTGCCCTCGATAATAGCGGCGTTAGCCTTCGGGCCAAAGCAGGGGATACCGCTTCCCTCCAAAGCGTCTACAGTGCCCAAAACAAGCGGGTCGTCGGGTGCGACAACTGCATAGTCGATTTTGTTGTTCAAAGCAAAATCAACAATGCCGTCAATGTCGGTTGCCGAAACGTTAACGCACTCGGCATCAGCGGCAATGCCGCCGTTGCCGGGAAGAGCGTATATTTTAGTAACGTCTTTATTTTCTTTAATTTTTTTAATGATGGCGTGTTCACGTCCTCCGCCACCAACAACCATTATCTTCATAACGTGTTGTCTCCTATATAAGAAAAATTAGTGGTGGAAGAGTCTCATGCCGGTGAATGCCATTGCCATGCCATACTTGTCGGCACATTCAATAACAAGGTCGTCTCTTATGGATCCACCGGGTTCTGCAATGTACTTAACGCCCGACTTCTTAGCTCTTTCAATATTGTCAGAGAAGGGGAAGAATGCGTCAGATCCCAAAGCTACGCCGTCGATAGTTGCAAGGTAAGCTTTTGCTTCTTCGTCGGTCAAAGGCTCGGGTCTTACTGTAAAGTACTTCTGCCAGTTGCCCTCAGCACAAACGTCTTCTTCGTTCTTGTTAATGTAACCGTCGATAACGTTATCTCTGTCAGGTCTGCCCAAGGTGTCCTTGAAGGGAAGGTTCAAAACCTTGTCGTACTGGCGCAAGAACCAAGTGTCTGCCTTGCCGCCTGCAAGTCTTGTGCAGTGAACACGGGACTGCTGACCGGCACCAACACCGATTGCCTGTCCGTCGTAAGCAAAGCATACGGAATTCGACTGGGTGTATTTAAGGGTGATGAGGGAGATGATAAGGTCTCTTACAGCGCTTTCGGGAAGCTCCTTGTTAGCGGTAACAACGTTTGTCAAAAGCTCACGGTTGATTTCAAAATTGTTTCTGCCCTGCTCGAAGGTAATGCCGTAAACCTGCTTGGTTTCAATGGGTGCAGGAACGTAGTCAGGATCGATCTTAACGATGTTATAGTTGCCCTTTCTCTTTGTCTTAAGAATTTCCAAAGCTTCGGGCTCGTAACCGGGGGCGATAACGCCGTCGGAAACCTCGCGCTTGATGAGTAAAGCAGTGGTAACGTCGCAAACGTCAGACAAAGCTACCCAGTCACCGAAGGAGCACATTCTGTCAGTACCTCTTGCACGGGCATATGCGCAAGCCAAAGGAGATTCGTCGAGTCCTTCGATATCGTCAACAAAGCAAGCCTTCTTAAGCTTGTCAGAAAGGGGAATGCCAACTGCTGCCGAGGTGGGGGAAACGTGCTTGAAGGACGTTACAGCGGGAAGACCCAAAGCTTCCTTAAGCTCCTTAACAAGCTGCCAAGAGTTAAAAGCGTCTAAAAAGTTGATGTAGCCGGGTCTGCCGCACAAAATTTCAATGGGCAATTCTTCGCCGTTTGCCATGTAAATTTTCGAGGGCTTCTGGTTGGGGTTACAACCATACTTAAGTTCGAATTCTTTCATTGTTATGTCCTCCTAAAAATTAAACGTTCTTGTTTACAATTCTTGTTTCGTTTTCGCCTGTTGCAATGTCAATATATCTTACAAACAACGAAACCTTGTTGTCTTCGTTAAGGTTTGTCCAAATAAGGTCGGTAAGCGAATCAATGTCCATATCGGGAAGCTCGAGTGTCTTGGGCTCGCCTTCGTAAGAGGGCAAAGGATTGCCGTCGCCGTTATAGGTGTGAATGAACTTTGCTCTGCCTGCAAGGGGGTTAGAATAAGCATATGTAAATCTCTCGCAAGAGGAGTCGTCGCCCTCAGCGCTCTTTAAAATGGACATTGCATAGTTCATGTCGCCGTTTTCAAGGTGAATGATACCCGAAATTCTGGGGGTGAAGTTGGGCTTGTCGTCTTCAAATTCACGGGTTCTAAGTGCCTGTTCAAAGGTCATCTGCTTGTCCATAAGGTTATAAATGGTGTCGGTCTGGTCGCCGTTGGTAACAATGGTCTTGTTGCCCAAAACTCTTACGGGGTAGTAGATGATGAGGTGGGGGTCAACCATCTTCGAATCGTCGAATGCCTTGGTGCGCATAGCGTCACCCTCGGCAACGAAGATGCGGTTACGGCTGTTTTCGCTTCTGCCCATGATGAAATAAGCAGTGATTGCCTTTTTGCCGTCAGCGCTCTTGCCGATGATAATTCCTCTGCCGTGGTAAGCCAAAGAATTCAGCTCGTTGGAAATTGTAGATACTTTCATGTTCATTCTCCTTTTATGTAAACTTTATTGTCTTTAACGGTAATCTTATCCTCGCAGAAAAGCCTTACGGCCTTAGGAAGTAATTTCCACTCGGCTTCTTCCATAATTCTTTTCTGAAGAGTTTCGGGGGTGTCGTCCTGCTTCACTTCAACAGCCTTTTGCAGAACAATGGGGCCTGCGTCGCATTCGGGGGTGACAATGTGAACCGTTGCGCCCGAAACCTTAACGCCTTTTTCAAGTGCTGCCTCGTGAACGTGAAGGCCGTAATAGCCCTTGCCGCAGAACGAGGGGATAAGTGCGGGGTGAACGTTTAAAATTCTGTTGGGGAACTTTTCATAAACCTGCTCGTCAATGATGGTCAAAAATCCTGCAAGCACCACAAGGTCGGTGCCCTTTGCTTCAAGTGTGTCGGCCAAAGCTTTTGAATATGCCGCAATGCTGTCATATTCTTTTCTTGCAAGCACCAAAGCTTCAATGTCGTTTTGCTTTGCACGTTCAAGCGCATAAACCCCGGGCTTCGAGGCTATTACCAAAGAGATTTTGCCGCAGCCAAGCTCGCCGCGCTTTTCAGCATCGATAAGTGCCTGCAGGTTAGTCCCTCCGCCGGAAACGAGAACTGCAATTTTTTTCATACTCATCAGCAAAGCACCACGCCTTCGTCGCCCTTGATGATTTCGCCGATAACGTAAGCTTCTTCGCCATTTGCCTTAAGAATTTCAAGCGCGGTTTCAACCTCGTTTGCGGGAACGACAATGCTCATGCCGACACCCATGTTATAGGTGTTGAACATATCTCTTTCGGGAATGTTACCCTCTTTAGCAATAAGCTCGAAGATGGGCAAAACCTTAACTGCCGACTTGTCGATCTTTGCAGTAAGTCCCTCGGGAATAGATCTCGGAATGTTTTCATAGAAGCCGCCGCCTGTAATGTGGCTGATACCCTTAACGTCAACGCTTTCCAAAAGTGCAAGCACACTCTTGACGTAGATTTTTGTAGGGGTCAAAAGGGTCTCGGCAACGGTCTTGCCGCCAAGCTCTTCTCTTGCTACATAAACGCTGGGGTTATTGTTGTCAATATCAAATACCTTGCGGCACAAAGAGAAGCCGTTGGAATGAACACCGCTTGAAGCAAGCGCAATGACAACGTCGCCTTCTGCCATTCTCTGGTTGTCTAAAATCTTTTTCTTGTCAACCACGCCCACAGCAAAGCCTGCAAGGTCATATTCTTCCACGGGCATCATGCCGGGGTGCTCTGCGGTCTCACCGCC
>JAZSPX010000016.1:0-10232 GCA_045537675.1 Candidatus Faeciplasma sp.
AACCAGTGCCCTCACCAGCTTGACCTTTGGCAGTGGATCTGCGGAATGCCCGTTAAGCTTCAGTCTCATTTGCACTATGGCAAGTGGCACGACATTGAAGTTGAGGACGACGTAACTACATATTGCGAATATGCAAACGGCGCAACTGGTGTGTTCATCACCACCACAGGTGATGCAAGAGGCACCAACCGCTTTGAAATTCAGCTTGACAAGGCAAAGATCGTTGCCGATTACAGCGGCCTTTCCGTTATCGAATTTGAAATGACCGAGCAGGAATTCTCGGCAACCAACAAGGTTCCTTTCGGCAACCTTAAGGCTAATAAGGCTGAAGTTGAGACCGACGGCAAAAACGACCAGCACGTTGGCGTTTTAAACGCTTGGGGCGGCGCAATTTTGCGCGGCGAACCCCTTGTAGCTCACGGCTCAGAAGGTATCAACGGCCTTATGCTTTCAAATGCAATGCACCTTTCTTCCTTCCTTGGCAAAGAAGTAGAGCTTCCTATCGACGAAGACGTTTATTATAACGAGCTTATGGCAAGAGTAAAGACCTCTCGCCGCAAAACAGGCGGTGCCGCAGTTTTTGCAGACACAAGCGACACCTATGCCGGCAATAAGTAATTTATTTTCGGAGGGTAACGTGAACACGTTAAGAATTGGAGTTATAGGCGTTGGCAACATCGGCTCGGCGCATGTAAGCTGTCTTTTGTCGGGCAAAATCAAGGGCGCTTGCCTTGGCGCAATCTGCGACATTAACCCGGCAAGGCTTGCACACTATAAAAGCACAAACCCCGAGCTTGCAGGTTTTTCAGATTATAAAGATCTTGCAAAAAGCGGGCTTGTCGATGCTGTTATAGTGTCTGTCCCTCACCGAATGCACGCAGAAATAGCCTCTTATTGCTTAAAACAAGGCCTGCACGTTCTGGTCGAAAAGCCCGAAGACGTCAGCGTTTCAAAGGCCAAGGCGTTAAACGCAGTTGCCGACGAATGCGGCAAGGTTTTCGCAATAATGTTCAATCAGCGCACAAATCCGCTGTTTATCAAAGCTAAAGAGATTTTGGCTTCCGGTCAGCTTGGCGCGCTAAAGCGCACCTCGTGGATAGTTACCAACTGGTACCGCACCCAGCATTATTACAACTCGGGCGACTGGCGCGCAACGTGGTCGGGCGAGGGCGGAGGAGTGCTTTTAAACCAGGCGCCCCACAACATCGACCTTTGGCAATGGATTTGCGGCAAGCCCTGTGAAATTACCGCTTTTTGCGACGAAGCAAAGTATCACAACATTGAAGTTGAAGATGACGTTACCATTTTCGCCAGGTTCGAGGGGGGTGCTACCGGCACGTTCATCACCTCGACAGGTGAATTGCCCGGCACAAACCGCCTTGAAATTTGCGGCGATTTGGGCAAAATCGTTATTGAAAACGGCAAGCTGAAGTGGTGGAGATTGGCAGAATCGGAAAGAGTGACCTGCTTCGAGTCGAACTCGAGCTTTGTCGAGGGCGAGGTTACCTATGAAGAGATTACCTCAGCCGACGGCGGAAGCGCCCACGCAGGAATTATTCAGAACTTTGTTAACTGCATTTTAAACGGCGAGGAGCTTATTTCTAACGGCCGAGAGGGCATTAACGAGCTGATGATTTCGAATGCGGCATATCTCTCGCAGTGGACAGGTAACGCAAAGATCAGCCTTCCCATCGACGATGAGCTTTTTGACAAGCTTTTAGAGGAAAAAGCAAGACACTCCGAGGCTGTGAAAAAAGGCATCGAAGCCCCCATTCGCACCGAATACAGCGAACGCTGGCAGGTTAAGTTTTAATTGATAGTTTCAAAAACCCGTCGGGTGTTTAACCCGACGGGTTTTTGTTTTTGCGGCGACGTCTTGCCGCGCGGCGAAGCCTGTGCGCAAGGTGGAGCCGCTTTGCCCGGGGTTGAAAGCGCGCCTCCACCGCCCGTACAGCCCTCGCTTCGCTCGGGCGCACCGTGCGACGTCGGCGCTGTTGCACTCTTTTGCGAAATATGTTACAATAAATAAAATAACCACGAAAGGTGCATATGTGTTATGATGATATATAAAAACTCAAAAAAAGGCGGCTTTGCCGTCGGTTCCAACGGCCTCACTGCCGAAAAGCTTGCCGCAGGCGGAATAACCGCCGTTGTGGCTGTCGTTTTGGCACTTATTTTTGGTTTTGGCAAAAAGAAATCGAAGAAAAAGAAGAAAGCTTCTCTTTTGTCGGCGCTCATTTTGCCTGCAGTTTATAAAACCGCAAAGGCTGCATTTGAAAACGGCAATGTTAAAATCACAGTTAACGACGCAGTTAAAGAATATATGAGTGAGGAAAACGACACGGGAATAGAGGTCGTTTATGCCCAGCCCATCTCCTCCGAGGAGGAAGTTTATGAACACATCTGACAAGATAAATCTTAAGGGAGGAGCGATTTTAGCTCCCGTCCCTGCGGTCATCGTCACCTGCGGAAGCGTGGACGCACCCAACGCCTTAACCATTGCGTGGACGGGTACGCTTAACACTATCCCTCCCAAAACCTACATTTCGGTAAGACCCGAAAGATATTCTTATAACTTAATTAAAGAATCGGGCGAGTTTGTAATCAACCTCACCACAAAAAGCTTGGTGAGGGCTACCGACTATCTTGGCGTGCGCTCGGGCAAAAACGAGGATAAGCTTAAAAACCTTGGTCTTACTGTTTCGAAAGCGCAGGAGGTTTCGGCTCCTGTGCTTGATGCCAGCCCCATAAGCATCGAGTGTCGTGTAAGCGAAATTGTCCCTCTTGGCTCGCACGATATGTTTGTGGCAGACGTTGTTTGCGTCAACGTAGCTAAAGAGCTTATGGACGAAAAGGGCCGTATCTGCCTTGAAAAAGCAGGGCTTATTGCCTATTCACACGGCGAGTATTTTGCCCTTGGCGAAAAGCTTGGCAGCTTCGGCTATTCGGTGAAGAAGCCGGTTAAAAAGAAGCGTAAAAAGAAATAATCAGACATTAAGAGGAGGACAGAAAATGAGTAAATCTAAAAAAGCACTTGTTAACACAGCTTTAGTTGCATTAATAATGATAGTATATCAGCTGTTGATCAATCATGTTATGGGAATTTTACAATATGTACTTTATTTTCCTTACAATCTTGTTTTGTTCTCGGTGCTTATCCTTGTGTGGGGTGAAAACAAATATCTTCTTGAAAAGCCGCTGTTCGATAAGTCATTGCCGTTTGCAAAGCGTTTTAACATAGGTAAGCTGGTTTTAGCTTTTGTTATAAGCGCTTTGTCCTACTTATTAAACTATGTAACAGCAGTCATAAGTCTAGCTGTTTACCCTGATTTAAACCTTGCTCTTGGCAGTGTATATATGACTTTGTTCTGGATTGTATTATATTTCGTAATTATAGGCAAGGGCCACAATATCTTTAAAAAACCAAAGTACGCTGTCATATCGCTTGCTGTAATTTTGCTGGCAACAGCTGCTCGCACAATCGTGGATATTGGATATATAAGGATGATGAACGCGCAAAGCGGAAATATAACAGACTATATCGCAATGCTTGAATATTCGACGCGCATGGGATATTTAGAAGTTCTTTCAAGCATTATCGTTATCTGCACCCTCGTCTTCTTCCACACTCTTTCTGTTCCCGAAGAAGTGCCGCTTGAAACCTCGAACAAAAGTGCAGAGTTAACAGAATAAAAAGCTCAGGCGCCCAAGCGACGGGCACCCTCGCCCCGCCCCCACGCAGTGGGGGCGGGGCTGTTTTTTGTTTTCCCCGCAGGGGAAAACAAAAAGCCTGCCGCGTTAGCGGCAGGCAGGGTGCCCACATGGGTCAAGGTGCAAATTTAAATTCCCAGAACGGCAGAAGCAATGACGAAATAAGCCAAAAGCGAAACTGCGTCGACGATGGTTGTAATAAACGGGCTTGCCATAACGGCAGGGTCAAGCTTTAACGCTTTCGCGGCAATAGGCAGCGAACAGCCGATGATTTTTGCAACAAACACCGAAACCAAAAGTGCCAGACAAACCACCAAAGAAACCGCCACCGAAACCTCGGGGTTGTTCAAAAGAAGTCTGTCGATAAGCAGCATTTTGCCAAAGTTGACAACCGCCAAGGCCACGCCGCAAATCAGCGCAACTCTTGCTTCTTTCCAAATGGTTTTTAAAATGTCACGCAGTTCAATGTCGCCGAGCGAAAGGCTTCTGATAATTGTTGCCGAGGCCTGACCGCCGGCGTTACCGCCCGTACCCATCAGCATGGGTATAAACGAGGTCAAAACAACGCAGGTTGCCAGCTTATCCTCGAATCCTGTAATAATCATGCCGGTAAAGGTTGCCGAAAGCATTAAGAGTAAAAGCCATGGTATTCTCTTCGAGAAGGTTTCAAACACGCCTGTTCTGAAGTAAGACTTATCGGTAGGTGCGATAGCAGCCATCTTTTCAATGTCTTCGGTGGTTTCTTCTGTAATAACGTCGATAGCGTCGTCGACAGTTACAATACCAACGATTCTACCCTCGGCATCAACAACGGGAATTGCAAGCAAGTCGTATTTTGCCAAAGTGTCAGCCACAACTTCCTTGTCGTCACGGGTGTTAACGCTTATAACGTTTTCTTCCATAATGTCTTCGATTACGGTTTCAGGTTCCGCAGTCAAAAGCTCTAACAGCGAAACAACACCCAAAAGCTTTCTGGCCTCGGTCACATAACAGGTATAGATAGTTTCCTTGTTAAGGCCGACCTTGCGGATTCTGTCAAACGCCTCTGCCACGGTAATGTGACGGTTTAAGTAAACATACTCGGGCGTCATAATGCTGCCGGCGCTGTCATCGGGATAAGCCAAAAGCTCGTTGATCTGTGCTCTTGTCTTGGGGTCGGCGTTTTTAAGAATTCTTGAAACAACACTTGCCGGCATTTCATCAATAATAGCAACTGTGTCGTCCAAAAACAGCTCCGAAATCATATACCTTAACTCACTGTCCGAGAAAAGGGTGATAAGCTGCTCCTGCTGTTCCGGCTCGATATATGCAAAAGTTTCTGCCGCAAGCTCTTTCGGCAAAAGGCGGAACATTGCAAGGGTGTCCATTCCATCGGTAAGCTCTAAAATGTTTGCAATGTCTGCCGGGTTCATCTCGTTCATGATAAGCTTAAGCTCGGGGAATTTCTTCTGCTCATAAAGCTTCATGACGATTTCAAAAACTGTGGTCTGCTCCATAAAAAAGTTCCTCCAATCATTAATCAATCAGAGGAAACAGCTAAACGTCGATTATATATCAACTAACGGCAACAAAGCGCAAAGCGGCCCGATTGCCTTATAAAGCTGTTCCCTCGGGGGGTACTTCGGCTCGCGCCTGCGTCCATTGTTGTCACTCCTTTTTATACCTAATAAGCAAATATTTTGCTATATTAATTTTAGCCCCTAAAAGCGAAGTTGTCAAGAAAAAGTTTTTTGCAAAGATATAATAATATTAAACCCGCACCTTTCAAAATGCTAATATAATTTATTGAAAAACATTTCATGTGAAGCTATAATAATATTATCGGAAATCGGCTCGATTATCCTCATTTTTTCAAATTGGAGGGTCAATATGACAAAAACTCTTTTTAACAACGGGTGGCAATTTGCGCTTAAAAACATAGGCGAAGCACCCAAGTGTAACGATTTTAAACCGGTTGACATTCCTCACGACTGGATGATTTTTAAAGTTAACGACCTTTACGGCAACGGCGACGGATATTACAAAAAGAAATTTACCCTTGAAAACGTTGATGAAACCAATTTTACTCTCAGGTTCGAGGGTGTATACATGGATTCGGAAATATATTTAAACGGCGAAAAGATTTTTGAATGGAAATATGGCTACACCACCTTCGACGTGCCTCTTACAAACGCAAAAGAAGGGGAGAACGAAATTGTCGTTAAGGTGCGTTATCAGTGCCCCAACACACGTTGGTATTCGGGTGCAGGCATTTACCGCAACGTTTGGCTTAGTGCCAAGGGCGATAACGAAATCATTCCCGACGGCACCTATGTTGTCCCTGTTAAGAAAGACGGTTTCTGGACAGTTGAAATTGACACCGAGGTTAAGGGCAATACAAATGCCACCGTTAAGCACACCCTTACCTGCCGTTGCCATAAAGTCATAGCACAGTCGAGCAAGGAAGTTGCACTTTCCGGCGACGTCACCGTTATATCCCAGACATTCGATGTTGCCAACCCCAAGCTTTGGGACGTTGACAACCCTTATTGCTATACCCTCACCACCGAGCTTATCGTTGACGGCGTGACTGTTGACGAAAGAGTTGAAAACCTTGGCTTTAAGACGATTAGATTTGACAATAACGAAGGCTTCTTCTTAAACGACCGCTGGCTTAAAATTCACGGCGTGTGCATGCACCACGACCTTGGCGCTTTGGGCTCTGCGTTCAGCAAAACCGCTTTAAGACGACAGTTTGAAAGCTTAAAAGAAATGGGCGTCAACTCGATCCGCACGTCTCACAACCCTCCCGCACCCGAATTTATGGACTTGGCAGACGAAATGGGCATCATGATAGTTTCGGAAGCTTTTGACATGTGGGAGCTTAAAAAGACCGACTATGACTATGGCAACTTCTTCCCCGAATGGCACGAGCGTGACGTTGCAAGCTGGGTGCGCCGTGATAGAAACCACCCCAGCGTTATTATGTGGAGTATCGGCAACGAAATTTACGACACCCACGCATCTTCACGAGGGGTTGAGCTTACTATCGAGCTTAAGAGCTTAGCCTATAAGCACGACTATAAAAAGATGTACCCTGTTACCATCGGCTCTAACTATATGCAGTGGGAGGGTGCGCAGAACTGCGCCGAACACCTTGGCACAGTAGGATATAACTATACTGAACGCATTTATGACGACCACCACGCAAAGCACCCCGATTGGTGCATTTACGGCAGTGAAACAGCCTCTACCATTCAGTCACGCGGTACATATCACTTCCCGGCATCTAAGTCTGCAACCACTCACGACGACCACCAGTGTTCGTCTTTGTTGAACTGTGCAACAGGCTGGGGCGCTATCGACTGTGAATATAACATCACTCAGGACAGAAACCACAAGTTCTGCGCAGGCCAGTATATCTGGACAGGCTGGGACTATATCGGCGAGCCTACACCTTACTGGACGAAGAACTCCTACTTCGGCCATTCCGATACAGCAGGCTTCCCCAAGGATTCTTACTATGCTTACAAGGCAGAGTGGAAGGGCGAGGATACAGCACCGTTTGTTCACCTCTTCCCATATTGGGACTTTAACGAAGGCCAGCTTGTTGACTTGTTCATCTTCTCTAACTGCGCTAAGTCTGAACTTTTTGTAAACGGCGAATCAATGGGCGTTTACGAACACAACCACATAGACGGTGACAGGCTTTCGGGCCGCTGGCAGGTGCCCTATCACAAGGGCGAGATTAAGGCGGTCGGATATGACAAGGACGGCAACATAATGTGCGAGCAGGTGCGTCACAGCTTTGGCGATGCCAAGAAAATCAGCCTCAAGCCCAGCAAGACCAAGCTTTTGGCAAACGGCGTCGATATGATCTTTGTCGAGATTTCGATGCTTGATGAAAACGGTTACCCCGTTGAAAACGACCGCTCAAGGGTCGAGGTTAAGGTTTCGGGCGCCGGCAGACTTGTCGGTCTTGATAACGGCGACTCGACCGACTATGATGAATATAAGGGCACCTCGCGCAAGCTGTTTAACGGCAAGCTTCTGGCAATGATAGCCGCCAAAGATGTGACAGGTGACATTATTATGGAGGTTAAGTCGAAAGACCTACCCGACGAGGTAATGACCTTTAAGGCAATTGCCGCCGACGTTACCGAAGGCATTTGCTATTCGACCGAGAATACCGAAAGTGCTGTTAATGATGAAATCCCCGTAAGAAAGATCGAGCTTAGTGTCACCTCCTCGAAGTTAAATGAAAACTGTAAGAGCGTTGTTGCAACTGCCAAGCTTTACCCCGAAAACACCACGTTTACAGCTTCAGACATCGGCTTTAAGGCAATTAACGAGGTAGGCATTGAAACAAATCTTGTTAAAATTGAAAAGAAGGGCAATGAAGCCGTTATTACCGCTGTTGGCGACGGTGAGTACCGCTTAAGAGCTTATTGCCGCAACGGCTCGCCTTATGAGGAGATCATCTCCGAGCTTGAAATGTCGAACTCGGGCTTTGGCGCCGCAAGCTTTAACCCTTACAGCGAATTTGTAAGCGCTTCGCTTTACTCGGCCGCTACCGAAACGTTGCAGGACGTATTCGAAGGCGGCGTGCAGACGCTCTGGGGCAAGGAAACTTACGTTCAGTTCACAAACGTTGACTTTGGCAAGGCAGGAAGTGACGAGCTTACCGTTGGGCTATATCATAACAGCTCCGACCCCATTCCGTTCAACGTTACCGATGATGAAGGAAACCTTTTGGGCAGCTTCATTTATCAGAAGCCTGCAAGGTGGAATCATTACCAATATGAGACCTTTAAGCTCGACAAGAAGCTGACAGGCGTTAAAAACATTCGCTTTGTGTTCAATATGCAGATCAGGTTCAAGGGCTTCAAGTTCAAAAAGTCGGGCAGGGTGAACGAGGAGATCTCCGCCCTCGACCGTGACGGAATTTACGGCGATACATTCAGCATTGAAGCTGACCATATCGGAAGAATAGGCAACAACGTAACCGTCGAGTTCAACGACTTCGACTTTGGCGAGGACGGTATCAGCGCAATCGAAATTTGCGGCAAGACCTATAATGCCAACGACTCGGTTCATGTTCGCTTTGTAACTGCGCAAGGACAGGATAACCAGATAGTTGAATTCTCGCACAGCGACGAGATTGAAACCAGGCGCTTCCAGCTTTCACGTGTTTGCGGCAAGGCCGACGTTAAGCTGGTGTTCCTGCCCGGCTGCGACTTCGACCTTAAGTCGATAAAGTTTGTTAAATAATAAATTGCTCCCTCATTCAAAGTGAGGGAGCTTTTTGTCTTTTAGCCCCTCTTGCATAAGCGCTCAATTTATGCTACAATATAAAATTGATAATTTACAAATTCGGAGGAGAATTATGCTTCTTATTGACGAGCTTAAGCAACAGCTTGCCCAGTATCAGCCCAAGCTTAAAGAGCTTCACACAGTTTTGAATATTGACGCCGCAAAGGAAGAAATTGAACAGCTTCACAACAAGGCGTCAGAGCCCGGATTTTGGGACGATATGGAGAAATCGCAGAAGATTTTGCAGCGCACAAAAATGCTTGAAAACCGTGTCGAGGATGACCGCAGACTTAACGTTCAGGCAGAGGATATCGGTACGCTTATAGAAATGTATCTTGAAGAAAACGACGATTCGATGCTCGACGACATCAAATCCGAGCTTGAGGATTTTGTTGCAAAGATTGATAAGATTACCCTTTCAACCCTTTTAACGGGCGAGTATGACAGTGCAAACGCCATTCTGAACTTCCACGCTGGTGCCGGCGGAACAGAGGCGCAGGACTGGACCGAAATGCTTATTCGAATGTATGTCCACTGGGGCGAGGCACATGGCTATAAGGTTTCAATCCTCGACCAGCTTGACGGCGCAGACGCAGGCGTTAAAAGCTGTTCCATGATTATCGAGGGCGAAAATGCCTATGGCTATTTAAAGAGCGAGTCGGGCATTCACCGCCTTGTGCGTGTTTCCCCGTTCGATGCTTCGGGCTCCCGTCACACCTCCTTCTCGGCAGTAGAAGTCATGCCCGAAATCGAAGCCGACATGAGCGTTGAAATCAGACAGGAAGACCTTAGAATCGACACCTACCGTGCTTCGGGTGCAGGCGGCCAGCACATCAACAAAACTTCGTCTGCGGTAAGAATTACTCACATTCCCACAGGCATTGTAACCGCTTGCCAGACCCAAAGATCGCAGGTGCAGAACAAAGACTATGCAATGAAAATGCTTGTTGCAAAACTTGTTGAAATTAAAGAGCGCGAGCACCTTTCTAAAATCGAGGATATTAAGGGTGTGCAGAAAGAAATTGCCTGGGGCTCTCAGATCAGGTCCTATGTTTTCATGCCATATACCTTGGTTAAAGACCACCGCACAGGCTTTGAAAACGGCAACGTCCACGCTGTTATGGACGGCGAGCTTGACGGCGCAGACGCAGGCGTTAAAAGCTGTTCCATGATTATCGAGGGCGAAAATGCCTATGGCTATTTAAAGAGCGAGTCGGGCATTCACCGCC